>MWCV01000010.1 GCA_002070215.1 Chloroflexi bacterium ADurb.Bin180
CTGCTGACGGGGGTACCCTTCAGAGGCCGGGCCAGAGCTCTGGCCTAAGCCGAGGGAGAGGTACGCCTGGTGAGCGAGGAGGCACGCTAAGAGCGACCTGCTGGCAAGAAACAGGCCGTACCTGGCCCTTTGGCAGCCTTTGCAGTGAGCTCGTACGGGCCATCACCGTTCCACAAGCGGCCGAATTCTCCCCTCAGAGGGAGAGCACTTCCTCCAATTCCCTCTTTTTCCACACTCTCCGCCGCTGGTCCGCTTGCGGCCAGGGAGGCGGTTGACCGAGCTGCCCGGCCGACCGCGGTTGACGTCGTCGACCGTACCGGTTACACTGCAGCCGCAAACAGAGGAGGACTGTGATGTCCAACATCATTCCCGGCGCCGAACCATTCCACTTCCGCGGTAATCAGGTTGGCTGTCTGTTGATTCACGGTTTTACCGGCACGCCGCAGGAGATGAGGCGGCTCGGGCAGTTCCTCAACACGCAAGGCTGGACCGTGCAGGGAGTACTGGTGGCGGGCCACGGGACAACCGAGCAGGAGCTGGCCCGCACCAGGTGGCAAGACTGGACGCGCTCGGTAAGCGAGGCAATGGACGAGCTTGCTGGCTCGTGCCGCCAGACCTTTGTCATCGGCCAGTCGGTGGGAGGTGCGCTGGCGCTGCATCTGGCCAGCCATTTTCCGGTGTCGGGTGTTGTGGCGATGGCCACTCCGCTGGTGACGGATCTCAAGCTGCTCTGTTTGGCCCGGGTGGTCAAAGCGATTCGGCCCTACCGCAAGAAGGGCCCCAGCAATATCCTCGACCCCGAGTCGTTGAAAACCAGGGTGGCCTATCAGTACTGGCCGAATGCCGGTAACGAGCAGATCGTGCGCTTTTGCCGCCACTTGCGCGATGACCTGCCCGAGATCCGCTGCCCCGCACTGCTGATCCATTCCCGACAGGACAAGACGGTCAACCCGGAGATGATGCCTCGGCTCTACGAGCTGCTGGGGTCGAGACAGAAGACGATGGTCTGGCTGGAGAACAGCGGTCACGTTGTGACTGAAGACTATGAAAGGGACAGGGTCTATGCTCTTGTGAGCGACCTGGTGCAGGCGCAGTTGGCGGCGTAGCGGGAAAAAAAGAAGAGCCGGTGCCCGCAGGTACCGGCTCTCTTTGGTCAGTTGCTACTTGAGCAGCCCGAGTTCTGTTAGGGGCCAGTAGCGCAGCCAGGCGTGGCCGATGATGTCGGCCAGCGGGACCTCGCCAAAGCTGCGCGAGTCGTTGCTGTTGGGACGATTGTCGCCCAGCACGAACAGGTGTCCCGGAGAAACGACCCGCGGCGACATGTCGCTGGTCGACCAGCTTGGCAGGAAGGTCAATGCGGACGTGTAGGGTTCGGTCAGCTCCTTGCCATTGACGTAAACGCGCCCGTTCCTGGTTTCGATGGTTTCCCCGGGCAGGGCGATGACGCGCTTGATCAGCGGCTCTGGCAGCACCAGGGCAGGCGCCCTGCGCATCAGTGTGGCCAGCCAGGCAGCGAAACGAGTGGTGACAGGCACAGGCTGGAAAAAAGGAGCCTTGATCACCACGATATCGCCTCGAGCGGGCGGCCGGAGGTGGTAAGAGACCTTCTCAATGATCAGGCGCTGGTTGTTGTGGAGGTTGGGTTCCATACTCTGGCCCTCCACGCGCGTGGCCTGCGCAATGAAGAGATTCACCACCAGCACGATGAGCAGGGCCGGCAGGATGGTCTCGAGGATGTCCCGAGTCCAGCCCCCCAACCTCTGTTCCCAGGAGACGGGAGGAGGCGGTGACGCCACCTCCGTTACGGGTTGAGCTTCGATGTCGAGTTGGGTCCCCGCGTCAGGTTGGGTCATCGCCGTGACCGCGAGTCTCCCCTTCCGCCTTCAGGGCGACGGTCGCCCGAACCGCGGGGTCGAAACGGCCGTGGACCCGAGCCGCCGCTGCTTCTGTTGCGCTGATCGCGCTCGCGCGCCTGTTCGGCAGTGAGCCCCTCCAGTACCGCGGAGCGAGAAAGCCGGATCTTGCCGTCGCCATCGATATCGATGACCATGACCATGATCTCGTCACCAAGCTTGACGACGTCCTCTACCTTGCCCACCCTAAAGTCGGCTAGCTGAGAGATGTGCACCAGACCATCGGTGCCGGGCAGGATTTCCACAAACGCGCCAAAGTCGGTGATGCGTACTACCTTGCCGACGTAGATCTTGCCGACTTCGGGCACTTCGGTAAGCTGGCGGATCATGGCCACCGCCTTGTCGCTGCCTTCCTTCTCGACAGAAGCGACAAACACGGTGCCATCGTCTTCGACGTCGATCTTGGCGCCTGTCTCCTCGATAATCTTGCGAATCATCTTGCCGCCGGGACCGATGACCGCGCCGATCTTCTGCGGATCGATCTTGAGCAGCGTGATCCGCGGGGCGTAGGGAGAGAGCTCGGGTCGGGCCGAGCCGAGCGTGCTGAGCATTTTGTCCAGGACAAAGAGACGCGCTTCCCTGGCCTGAGCCAGCGCCGTGCGCATAACGTCCGGGGCGATGCCCTTGATCTTGAGGTCCATCTGCAGAGCAGTAACGCCGTTGGCGGTTCCGGCGACCTTGAAATCCATGTCGCCGAGAAAGTCCTCCATGCCCTGGATATCCGTGAGCACTGCGACCCGGTCATCTTCCTTGATCAGGCCCATGGCGATGCCCGCCACCGGCGCCTTGATCGGCACACCGGCGTCCATCAGCGCGAGGGTACTGGCGCAGACGCTGGCCATAGAGGTCGAACCGTTGGACGACAGTACTTCTGACACCAGGCGGATGGTGTAGGGGAACTGCTCCTGCGGCGGGATCATCGGCACCAGGGCGCGCTCGGCGAGTGCGCCGTGGCCGATCTCACGCCTGCCCGGCGAGCGCGGTCGCGACGTCTCGCCCGTGCTGTAGGGGGGAAAGTTGTAGTGGTGCATATAGCGCTTGGTGTCTTCTGTGCCAAGGCCGTCGATGATCTGCTCATCGCTGGCGGTGCCCAGAGTGGCGATCGTCAGAACCTGCGTTTCGCCGCGGGTGAACAGCCCCGAACCATGAGTGCGGGGCAGCAGGCCGACTTCGCAACTGATGGGACGGATGGTCTTGAGGTCGCGGCCGTCAGGGCGGTGCCCTTTGGCCAGGATTGCCTCGCGGACCAGGCGCTTGACGTGGTTGTCGAACGCCGTCGAGACCTCGGCCGCCGGGTACGTTTCTGCGAACAGCTTGGCCAGCTCTGTGCGGAGGTCGTTGAGCATCTGGTTGCGCTGCTCTTTGGTCGGCGCCGCCAGCGCCTGTGCGGCCCGGTCACCGACTCGGGCCAGGACTGCCTGCTCTGTTTCCGGGCTTACTTTGAAGAGAGGGAACTCTCGCTTGGCCTTGCCCAGCTCGGCCTGCATCTGCTGCTGCATGCGGATCACGTCCTGGAAAGCCTGATGGCCTTCCTGGAGCGCCTGCAGGAGCACGTCTTCGGGCACTTCGTTCGCGCCTGCTTCGACCATGATTACGGAATCGGCGGTGCCAGCGATGCGCAGGTCCATCTGGCTGGTCTGCATCTGCGAAGTGGTGGGATTGAACAGCAGCTTGCCATCGGCATAGCCCAGACGGATGGCACCGACCGGTCCATTGAAGGGGATATCCGAGATCATGAGCGCAGCAGACGCACCGATGATCGCCAGAATGTCGAGGTAGTGCTCCTGGTCAGTCGATAGTGCGGTGATGATGACCTGCACGTCGTTGACCATACCCTTGGGGAACAAGGGCCGCAGGGGACGGTCTACCAGGCGGCACAGCAGCGTAGCCTCTTCGGTGGGACGCCCCTCGCGCTTGAAGAAGCCGCCAGGGATCTTGCCCGCCGCGTAGAGGCGCTCTTCATAGTCCACGGCCAGGGGGAAGAACGAGACGTCGGCCCTGGGCTGCTGAGCGGCCGTCGCGGTGGCGAGGATGACCGTGTCGCCGCAGCGCACTGTAACGGCGCCGCCGGCCTGGCCCGCCAACTTGCCCGTCTCGACCACGATCTTGCTGTCGCCAAGTGTGGCCTCAAAAGTCTTTGCCATATTCATTTCTTTGTACCTTCTCTACCGATGATTGAGGGCGAGACGGGTGGCCAGGGACTGGGGACTGTGTCGCTGCGCGGCCGTCTTGTGCGTACACGGCCACAGCGCCGCACTCCCCAATTCCTGCCCTGCCTGCTCGGTGCCTCCTTACCTGCTTCTCAACAAACGAACGAGTAGATGAAACGGCCATCTACTCGTCCATCCGTGTATGCCTTTCAGCGCTGCGAATCGAGCTATTTGCGCAGCTCCAGCTTGGCCACGATCTGCTTGTAGCGAGCTGCATCCGTGCGGCTGAGATAAGCCAGATGCCGACGACGCTGCCCTACCATCTTGAGCAAGCCGCGTCGCGAGGATTCGTCATGCTGGTTGGCCTTCAGGTGCTCAGTCAGGACGTTGATGCGCTGAGTCAACAGCGCTACCTGCACCTCGGGTGAGCCGGTGTCACTCGGATGGACGCGATATTCTTTGATGGTGGCTTCCTTGGCGGTTTTCTCCAAAGCCATGCCGCACCTCCCTTCTAGAAACGACATCGAACGCGAGTTGCCAGTATACCATACTTCGAACAGGAATGCAAACTCACGGGCCTCGCTGCGTTCCGCTGGCTTCAGGAGACCTCGCTCACATCCGGGGCGAGAACTACGCAAAAGGAAGACACGTTGACAGACGGCTGGAAACCCGGCATAATTGTTCTGTTGGGCGTGGCTGCATCGTGCTCGGATGGACCAAAGGAGGATGCATGGCCAGGGTTGCTCTGCAAGAGTACCTCAGCGAAGCTCGCGAACTGATCGATACCCAGGCTTTTGACCAAGCTATTGCCATCTGTCGGCATATCCTGTTGCGCTATCCGAAGCATATCCGCACCTACCAGATTCTTGGTGAAGCCTGCCTGGAAAAGGGCGAGACCAGTGAAGCCATCGCGGTTTTCAAACGGCTTCTCGAGCACGCCGACCCGGAGAACTTTAGCGCCTACGCCGGTCTGGGGGTGGCCTACGAGGACCTTGGTCAGTTGGAGCAGGCCATCTGGTACATGGAGAGAGCTTTCGAACTGGCGCCAAGCAACGAAGACGTGAGCAACGCGCTCAAGCGGCTCTACCAGAAGCGCGATGGCAGCAAACCGGACCGGATTCGCCACAACAAGGTCGCGCTGGCACGCCTCTATTGCAAAGGGGGGCAATACCAGCAGGCCATCCAGGAGCTGCGCGAGGTGCTCGAGTCGGAGCCGGCTCCTGGCCGGCTGGACCTGAGACTGTCCCTGGCAGAGGCCCTCTGGCGTGACGGCCACCGTGAGCAGGCGGCCGATGCGGCCAGGAGCATCCTTCAGACGGCACCAGACTGCCTGAAAGCCATCCTCATCCTGGGCAAGATCCTGATTGAAAAGGGACGTCGCGATGAAGGCGTGGCAGTCCTGGTGCGCTCGAGGGCGCTCGATCCGGAGAACCTGGTCGCGCAGGCCTTGTTTGGAGCAGACTCGCCTCTGCCGCCCGAAGTGGTGTTGCTCCCGAGAATGCGCGCCGAGGCGACTGCCGAGATCGTGGCAGCACCAGACGAGGCTGAGTCAGTGACAGCCGCTGCTGCACCAGAAGCCGCAGAGGTTGTTGAACCGGCTGGCCCGGCCGGCCAGGAGTCACAACCCGCAGAGGCCGGCGAGCCCGTTGAGGAATCTGCGCTTGCGGCTGCTCGGGAAGAGGTCGGCCCAGAGACGCCAACGCCGGAGCTGCCCGCGGAGGCGGTACTGAGCACAACCCCGCCGGCGGATCAGCCGGCCGAGGAGATTGAAGCAGCCGCTGTCGCGCCAGCGCTGGAGCCGGTCGAACCGGTTGGCGTGACTCCACCGGAGGCTGCACAGCAAGAGACGGAAACAGTCGAAGCGACTCCATCTGAGCCAGCACCGTCAGCACCCGAGGCAGCCGTAGCTGAACCGCCCGTCTCTCAAGAGCCAGGCCAGGAGTGGGACCAGCCGCGCCCAGTGGCAGAGGTGATGGTGCCGGCGGCGGAGACGGATGGATTGCTGCTGGCACCGCCTCCGGTTGAGTTGCTGGCTGCACCAACCGGGCCCGCTGCCGAGCTGGCAGAGCCGGTGGCCGAACAGGCTGTCGAGGCCCAGACCGTCAGGCCGGAGCCGGCAGCGCTAGAAGCAGTGGCGACGGTCGAGGCTGAGACGCAGCCCCTACCAACGGAGCCGGTCGCAGCGCAACCCTTGGGCACTGAAGTGCCGCCTCCCACTGAATTGGCGGTGACCGAGCTGGCCGGGCCTGCGCCAACGAAGAGCACCACAGCGCGAAGGCGACGCAAGAAGGCAGCGGAGGCCCCGCCACCTCTGGAAGCGATGGCCGGGGTCAGCGCGGGGCTGCTGTCGGAGATAGAGCGCTGCCGCCAGCAGTTGGAAGTCAAGCCGAAAGACGACGATGCCCGACTGGCCCTGGCGCGGGCCTACCGCGATGCGGCGCAGATCAAGCTGGCACTCCAGGAATATGACATCCTGGCACACAGCAAGACCAAGAGAACGGCGGAGATTGTGGCCGATATGGAGGGGCTGGTCGCCTCACGGCCAGACAATCTGGAAGCGCACGAGCTGCTGGCCGATGTCTATGCCAAGAACGGGCAGCTGCAGTTGGCTCTTCAACGCTATCGCTGGGTGTTGGAGCGGATGCGACAGCAGTCGTGAGATCCGGCACCATCGGCGATGGATGCTCTCATTCCCTACTTGGAGATGGCTGAGATATGGAAAGAACGCTGGTAATCATCAAGCCCGACGGAGTGCAGCGGGGGCTCATTGGTGAGATCATCGCTCGCCTCGAGCGGCGCGGACTCAAGATCATTGGCCTCAAGATGATGCAGATCAGCCGCGAGCTGGCGGCCAAACACTATGGCGTGCATCAGGGCAAGCCATTCTACGAAGGGCTGGTCAACTATATCACCTCAAGCCCGGTGGTAGTAATGGCAGTCGAAGGCAAGAAGGCGATCGAGATGGTGCGCCAGACGATGGGCAAGACCAACCCGCTCGACGCTGCCCCCGGAACGATCCGCGCCGATCTGGCGGTCGACATTGGGCGCAACCTGGTTCACGGCTCTGACGGTGCGCAGACTGCCGAGTTCGAGCTGGGATTGTTCTTCCGCCCCGACGAGCTGGTTGCCTGGGACCGCAGTGTAGAACCCTGGATCGTGGAATAAGGCCAAAAAAAAGACCAGGGCGGGTCATCCTGCCCTGGTCTTGGCTTGCCGCAACGGCTCCTACAAGAGCCGAACTACCGTCCTCGCGTCTTTCCACAACTGCTCGAGGTTGTAGTATTGCCGCGTCGGCGCCGAAAAGATGTGCACTACCACCGAGCCATAGTCAAGCAGCAGCCACCCCGAAGCAGGGCTGCCCTCCGAATGGATCAGCGTGGCTCCGCTGGCCCGCGTCTTGGCGCGGATCTCCTCAGCCAGGGCGTGCAACTGTTTCTGGCTGGCTCCGCTGCAGACGACGAAGTAGTCGGCGAAAGATGACAGGCCGCGAATGTCGAGAAGCAGGACATCCTCGCCCATCTTGGCGACCGCTGCATCCACGATTGTCTGACCTAGCTGCTCCGGCTCCAGAGCCTTCCTCCTCCGGGCATGTACCAGCCTGCCACAAACGCTGACGGTATTATTCTAGCTTGTTCCGGCTCTGGCAGCAAACGGCTCTGGTTCAGATGTCCCGCAGCCATTTCTCCATCGCCGCTCGGTGCGTTCCGGACCAGTAGAATCGGGCGCACCGGGGACAGAGGTGAAACTCGTTCTGTGTCTGGAAGGTGAAGGGCGGCACTCTGCCCCGGGCTTGCTCCTTGTCGATTGGTGTCAATGGAGAGTTGCAGCGCGGGCAGCGAGTGAAGGTGGCCTGAGGCTTGCCTCCTACGAACTGCAGTACCTGCGCCAGTTGTCGGCGAAGGCCCGTTTCCTCAATAAGAAGGCAGGCTGGTCCTCGCCGGGCGGCCAGGCCGCGATCCCTGGTGAGCAGCAGGCGACCCTCCGACATTGCCAGGCGCACCAGAGCGTCGTCGTCCAGCCGTGCATCGTAGACGGTGTCATAACCGAGGATGCGCAGCCACTTGGCGAGTGTGCCGAGCATAGCATCGACGAGAAAGGATACATCGCTCATCAGCAAGCCCCTGTCAACTCATCTCCTGGCCATCTTACCCGGCACGCACTCGGAGGGCAAGCCTCTGCACGGCGTCGGGATTGATTGACAAAGGAATGAGAGTGCGCTACAGTTGCAAGCGTCTCGTGCACCCGGCAAGGATCGAACTCTCAGAGCTCGTCCGAAGTCTTGTGCCGCCGACGAGTGCAGAGAGAAATGGTGCAGCATGCAGAGCGGGTGGGGTTGGAAGAGCATCGTCGTGGCGCTATTGGGTGCTGTAGTCGGGGCACTGCTGGAACCTGTGGTGAACGGGTTGATCGGCCGGGTGCTCATCCGGGACGGCCAGCTCTGGGGTGCTGTAGTGGCCCTGTTTGCGATGTCCATCCCCAACCTGGCGCAGATGGGCCGGATGGCCGTCAAGAGCGACCGGCCAGCGGTCAATCTGGCCGTTGGATTCGGGTTGTTCGTCGTTATCTCTCTGTTGATCATTCTCATCATGGTGGGCATCTTGCTGGGCGTGGGGCGCATCATCGGATCATGACCGGGCCAGCAGAGACCCTGGCAGGCTTGATGGCCGTCAGGGGAAGGAGCAAGTTGTGGGACGTTTGGAACTCGGACTGCTGGGGGCAGTCAGGCGCAATCACGCTCTGGAGCACGCTACCCTTCATGTGCTGACCGAGCGCTTCCCGGGCATGCGGCTGGTGGGTCGCAGCGACTGGGGCGGATTCACGCTCTACGGCCCGGTCGAGACGGCACAGGTGAGTGAGGCTGTTACTGCCGCGATGACTCGCCTCAGGGCAGGGGAGAAAGAACTGGCCATCCACCCGCACTGCGGTACCAACCTGGCCACCGGCTTTGTGTTGGCCGGGGTGGCCTCGTCGGCCGTGCTGGGAGGGCGGCGGCGCTCGCGACTCGAGAAGGTCCTCGAGCTAGTGATCGGGGTTGGGGCAGCACTGAGTGTGGCGCAGCCCCTCGGTGCGGAGGTGCAGCGGGTCGTAACGACGGACCCCGATGTTTCACGGCTCATTGTCAGCCGCATTCTGCGCCTGGAGCGAGGCACTGTTGTCGTCCATCGGGTCGAAACCGTCCAGGGGCACGGATGATCTGGCTCTTTCACGGCGAGGATGAGCTCACGAGGTCGGAGGAGCTCCTGCGGCATAGAGCGAGCCTGGGAGATCCTACCGTCGCCGGTCTGAATACCACGGTGCTCGACGGGCGCTCACTGTGCCACTCAGATCTCGTTGGGGCCTGCGCCGCAATGCCCTTTATGGCCCTCAAACGTGTGGTAATCGTGGAGGGCTTTTGGTCGCGGTTTGAGTCGGCGGAGGGGGGCAAAGGCAAGGGGAGAGCCCCAAAGGTATCCGAAGCAGACCAGAAGCTGATGGCAGCCATCAAGGAGACTCTGCGGACCCTGCCTGATACCACCGACCTGTTCTTTTCCGAGAGCCGCGCTCTCAAACCGTCGAACCCCGTCTTCGCCGCTCTGCCCAAGGAGCCAGGCAAGGTAGAAACGAGGCAGTTCACGCTGCCCAGGCCCCGTGAGTTGGCAGGCTGGATTGAGGCGCGAACCAAGAGCAAGGGAGGCACGATCACGTCTCAGGCCGCTGAGGAGCTGGGGCGTCTGGTAGGGGGCGAGCTGCGCCAGCTTGACCAGGAGCTCGACAAGCTCCTGGCATTCGTGAACTATGCCCGCGATGTGGGCATAGGCGATGTTCACAGCGTCGTTTCGGCTAGCCAGCCAGACGATATCTTTGCCTTGGTCGATGCGATTGGCATGCGTCAGAAACCGAAGGCCATGCAGGCCTTGCACTCTCTGCTCAATGCCGGTGCCGCTCCTCAGTACATCCTCAGTATGATCGAGCGGCAGATCCGCATTCTCCTTCAGATCAAAGAGATGAAGGCCAATGGGGTTTCCACCGCCGACATCCAACAGGCGCTGAATATCTGGCATAGCTGGGTGATGGAGAAGAACATCAGTCAGGCCCAGAACTTTGCTCAGTCAGCCTTGTTGCGCTTTTACTCACGCCTGGCGGACGTCGAGCAGGAGACCAAGACGGGTGTCATGGACGAGCGCCTGGCGCTTGACCTGCTCGTCACGGAGCTGGCCGCGTGACAGGGGCGCGCCAGCCGCGCCAGATTCTTCCCGCCGGGAGAGTGTAGAGTGGATTCAGCGACACTGCACCGAGACTCCATCGTCTTTGATGGACACTGTGACACGCTGCTGGAGATCCTCAACGGTAAGCGCAAGTTTGGCGAGCGTTCGACCAAGGGTCATATCGACCTGCCGCGTCTTCAAGACGGCGGGGTAACCGCCCAGGTGTTTGCGGTCTATCTCGAAGACCAGTTCCTCCCTGCGGGGGCGATAAAACAGACCCTGCGTGTGCTGGATGTGCTGTATCGAGAGCTGGACTCGCACCCCGAGGAGATGCTGCTTGCCACCCGAGCCGCCGACATCGAGAGGGCTAAAGAAGAAGACAAGGTAGCAGCGGTGATTGGCCTGGAAGGGGCCGAGGCTCTCGAGGGCGACCTCGGCGTGCTGCGGGTGCTGTACCGGCTGGGAGTGCGGCTGCTGACGGTGACGTGGAGCCGGCGCAATCAGGCCGCCGACGGTGGTTACGAAATGCGCACCGGTGGCGGGTTGACCGAGTTCGGCGTCAAGCTGGTGGAGGAATGCAACAACCTGGGTATCATCCTGGACATATCGCACTTGTCGCCGGCCGGGGCGCGGGATGTTCTGGAGCTGAGCAAACGGCCGGTGGTTGCATCGCACAGCAACAGCCGCGCCCTATGTTCACACTGGCGAGGGCTCGACGACTTGCAGCTCCAAGCTCTGGCGCGAAACGGCGGCCTGTCGGGCGTGACCTTCGTTCCGGCCTTTGTCGCCAACGAACGCAAAGAGGCCAGTCTGCAGAAACTGCTCGACCATGTGGACCACATAGCCCAGGTAGCCGGCATAGATCACGTGGGCCTGGGTTCTGACTTTGATGGATTCGCTCCGCCTGGCCCGCGTGGGCTCGAGGATGTTACCAAGATGCCGTCAATCACCGAGGGGCTGCTCAAGCGCGGGTACGCCGATGACGATGTGCGCAAGGTGCTCGGGGGAAACTGGATGCGCGTATTCCGCGAGGTTGTCGGTTAAGGGCCGAGCGCAAACACAAAGAGGGAGGTCGTGCAATTCAAGCGATGAAGCGACACTGCGGCAAATGGATGCTTCTAGTTACCCTGCTCGTCGCCCTGCTGGCAATGGGAGGCTGCGGTTCTGGTTCGAATCAGGACCTGCCGCCAACGCGCACGCCAAAACCAACCTTCACCACCATCCCTGCTACGCCCATTGTTGTGGACACACCCACACCTCTGTGGACAGCAACCCCGCTCCCGACGGCCACTCCGACAGCTACGCCCAGTCCTATCCCGACGGCCACGCCCAACCCGTACCTGAACCCGTTGACCGGGGAGATGGTCGCGGACCCCGCCGTACTGCAGCGTCGGCCGTTGCTGGTGCGAATTGGCAATGACTATGAGGTGCGGCCTCAATCGGGCCTCTCTCTGGCCGATATGGTCTGGGAGGAGGCGATGGACGGGTGGACGATTACCCGGCTGACCGCCGTCGTGTGGAGCCGCGACCCCGAAGTGCTCAAACCCATCCGCAGCGCGCGCCTTTTTACCATTGACCTCGGCTACATGCTCGACGGGGCACTGGTGCACTCTGGCGCCAATGACCAGGTGCGCTGGCTGTTGTCTCAATCGACGCTGGTGGATCTGGACGAGTACTTCCACTCCGCGCCCTATTCGTGGCTCAAGCCAGAAGGCAAGTGGATTGACTATCCCTGGATGGGCCGGGTGGCCACGAGCGCCAAAAAAGTGCGTGACTACCTGAAGAAGATCGGCAAAGAGAAGGCGGTGCAACTGCCCGGGTTTGTCTTCTCGGAGCAGGTCCCCGCAGGCGATGCTGCCACCTACGTGGAGATACCCTACCCCAAGCGGGCGCTGGTGGAGTATCGCTACGACGCCGCCACGCACCACTACAAGCGTTGGGCAAGGGGTGAGCCGCACACGGATGCCGTGACCGGTGAGCAGCTTGCCGCCGCCAACGTGATCGTGGTCTATGCCACATACCAGGAGACCAGTGTGAAGGATGTGAACGGGCAGCCGACGTTCAACATCGTGTCGACTGGCGAGGGGAGGGCCCAGATCATTCGCGACGGTGTGGTTGTGGAAGGCAAGTGGATCAGGCCGACCCGCGAGGCGTTCCTGCAGCTCGTGCGCCTGGATGGCTCACCCATACCGCTGCGCGTGGGGCAAAGCTGGGTGGAGGTCGTGCCTCCCGACTACCACGTGACCTTCAAAGTGGAATAGCTGGGCACAAGTGCAGCGATGAGGGGCAGAGCCACGGCTCTGCCCCTCTTTTTGTGGACTAGCGCCAGATGTTTGGAATGACCGAACCGTCCAGGCCGACAGGGATGCGAACATCGAGTGCCTGACAGATGGTCGGGCCGATGTCCAGCAAGGAGACTGGCACCGATACGGAACCGCTGGCCAGCCTACCGCCTGCAGCTACCAGGATGCCGCGCATTTCTGGAATCGAGCTGGCATAGCCCTGGGCAGCAAAGACCGCGGACGGCGCCTCCACCTGCTTGACGCCCAGCCCATCGGACAATACGTAACCTGGCGCAGCTTGCGCCACGACGTCACCGGCATCGGCAGTACCAAGGTCGAATGGGGACAGATCTTCCCGTTTGGCAACCCGCGCGAAAAACGGTTGATTCGCCTCATCCCTGACTGCGCTGAGTGCGGCCATCACCTGTTCCTGGACCTTGGCATAGCTGTCGGGCGCGACGATCCCGGATTCCTCTCTCCCCTGCAGGTTGATGTACACGTGTGCCAATCCCTCGTTTGTGGCTGCCCAGGCCTTGGTCTTGGCGAGGTCAAGGGAAGGAACACCGCCCGTCTTGACTGACTGCAGTTTGGCACCGGCCAGGATGGTGTTGACGTTCACCGTAGTGTGGGCCGGCAGGTACCCATTGGGCGACACCACAAACACGCTCGAATTGACCAGGCTCACCTGATTGAGGAGATCACCCAGTGCATCGTCCAGAGTGATGTGCGCTCGTTTGAGGTAGCCGGCAAAGGCCTCGGCCCGCTCTGGCCCGTATCCCGTCTGGCGACCATCGACCAACAGGAATGCCCGTGCGCAATCGGCGATGAGACCCCTTGAGGTGAGCAACAGCTCGGGCGCGTACTTGGAGTAGACGTAGAGGGTCACCTCGTCCACCCAGCGCTCCCGGTCAAGAGCCATGGCCAGGTATTGCTCAGGGTTGATCCAGCCGGCGTTCAGTGCCGCAAGGTCCGGTGGCGGTGGCGGAGCGCCGAATTCTCGGTTGACGTCCCGCAGCAGTTGATCGGGACGAGCCTGGCTGTAGACGGACTGGCTCGTGTACAGGGTGATGGTGAGGCCGGTCGAACTCGAAAACAGGAGCCGCAGTGAGCTGTGCAATCTCGGGCTAGTGGGTACGGTCGTCCACTGGCCGAGGTTGACTCTGACCGACCCGTTGTCGGGGTCAGCGTCATCGTCCAGGACTAGCTGGTCATAGCTGGTCTGGCCGTCGTCCGTGGTGTCGAGGGCCAGCACTCGCAAGGTCAGAGCAGGATTGCCCGCGGAGCTGTGGAGAGTCAGGGCCGCCTGACGCGGCGGGCTAAAGGTCGGAGGACTGCCCTGCCACTCGACTGTGTCAGACAAGACGAGGCTGTGCACGGCGCCGGGGATGCCACTCTCTCGCGTAGCGATCACGAGGTCGGCATACTGAGCCGGGTTGTCGAGGGTAGCGGCAGGCCAGAAGAGAGCTGCCGTCAGCAGGCCACTGCGCATTGCAGTGCGCCAGACTGGCTCTGTATGGCTGTCTGCTTCAGGGCGCCCAAGCTCCACCGGCGGGGTCACTGGTGAGTCCAGACCGTTCTTCAACGGGTACTTGCCCGTGCTGAGCATGAAGAAGCTCGCGCTGGCGAGCGACGGTTCGGCGGGCGATAGGTACTGTGCAGCAAAGCCTCGCTTGGCCAGGGCAGCCAGGTTCGGCAAGAGTCCATCCGCCTGGTATTGGCTTATCCAGTCGGCACGAGCGCCCTGCCAGGCAACTACCACGGCCCGCGGCTTGGGCTGCGGAGCGGGGCTGGCAGTTGGGCTCGCGCCCGGGGTAGGGCCCGGGGTGCTCCGGCAGGAGCTGACCAGGGCCAGTACAGCAACGATCAAACCAAGATGCGATGCCCGGGAATGTCTTGGACGCATCGGTGTGTCACCGGTTCAGAATTGTGGTTGCGGCCGTATCCGCAGCCAACAGCGCCTGTTGCGGCTCGGCCTGACCCTGGCACACCGCGCGGGCTGCCGTGCTCATCAGGCTGCGGACCATCGGCATCACGGAAACGGCTGGCTCGGTGTGGGCGTAGGCCACGAGCCTGGCGGCAGTCAAGTACTGGGGATGCTCCTCTACGTACTGCTTCAATTCGGACGACTCCAGCGCGCTGCGATGCAGCGGGAGGCTGCCAGTGGCCAGCACCCAGTACGCATCATTCTGTGGCTCCAGGAACCACTTGACCAGCAGCCAGGCGGCAAGCTGCTGATTGGGAGAGGTTCGAAGGATCCCCATCGTCAGGCCTTCGACCATAACCGCCGGTTCGCTGGTTACAAATGGAAACGGGGCCACATCCCAGGCGAACCTGGGTATGTTGGTTTTGGGGTTCAGAATCGCTTCGCGGTAGCTGTTCAGTTCGGACGAAGATCCGAAAACAAAGGGGATCTTCTCCGACGCCAGCTCCTGCCGGGCAGCACCAGGCTCGTAGGAACAGAGCAGGCATCCGTCCCGGCGCAGGTCGTTCAGGGCCGTGAGGGCCGCGTTGGTCTCCGGGCTGGCCAGGGACAGTTGCCCTGTCTTGTCGAGCAGGCTGCCCCCCAGACTGGCAATCCAGGCGCTGACACTGAGCGAGGAGCCGTCGAACGCAACGCCCCACGTGCCGGCCTTTTTGTCGTGGGCGGAATTGCAGAGGGTGCGCAGGTTGTCCCAGCTAGTGGGCGCGGTGTCCGGCTTGAGGCGCTTTAGCCAGGCCGCGTTGTAGTAGAGCAACTGTGCTTGCAGGTCAAATAGCATGCCCAATGGCTGGTCACCGCCGTCTTTCAGGCAGCCCTGTAGCACGACCGGCCACAGGTCGGCGGCTTGCTCGCCGCCAAGCCCATACGTTGGGTCTTGCAGGTAGGGGCCCAGGGTAGCGACCAGGCCGTGCGAGGCAAACAGGGCCAGCTCAGAGCACAGCGTGATCACCAGGTCCGGCGGGGTTCCGGCGGATGCGGCGGTCAACACCTCGGTCTGCAAGTCGACGTGGTATTCCAGGCGGACACGAATCTGTTCCGGGTTCTGCGCCACAAACGACTCGACGATGGCTCGCAGGCTGGCCTCTTTCGCTCCGCTGAGCGAGTGCCAGACGTGCAATTCGCTGCCGGCGGCGTTGGGCGACGGAGCCGGGATAACCGTCGCCGGCGTCGTTGCGGTGGGGGCCGGCCGGGTCGCGGTTGGCGTGGAGGTTGGCAAAGGCGCACAGCTGCATAGGGCGATGGCGAGTGCCAGCGCGCTCTTGCCTATGGGGTGCCTGAGACGACCAAATGCTGACATCGTGCGCGATTATAGGTCAGAAGGCGGCTCTGGCCAAAGGCGGGCGTCTGCCAGTGACAAGCTGTCGCTCGATGAGACGTTTGTCGCGCTGCTGTTCTGCGACGCCAGGCCACTAGGTTCTGGGTGGGTGGTGTTGTTCGTCAGGTGAAAGGCACGTTGGTGGAGGTCCCTGCACCGTCAAGGTCAGGCGATGAGAGCATCATATCGAGCGTCGAGGGCACACTGACGCCGCTCTCCGAACACCAGCGGAGCGCTCCACAGGGGGAAGAGCATGAGCCGGCAGCTTCTGGCTCTGCTGGCGATTTGACAGAAATAGTCTCTGTGTGTAGACTGGCCCCATAAGGCAAAGAGGCCCGGGGCATATCCCCCGGGCCTTGCTTATCGGCGATGATCAGGACGAGTAGCTGATCAGAGGCGTCACAGGAAGAACGGGCCGTAGCCTGAGAGCCCTTTCGGCGCCAACCAGCGAAAACCCCCTGCTAGCCGGCTTCGGAAAGGCGCTCCGCGCCGAGTATGGAGCCCCGGAGGCACCCGTTATCGGCCCTAGTGAGTGGTTGCCCGGCCAAGTCTCGCGGGCAGCCGAGTTGGGTGGAACCGCGTGAGTCAACCTCTCGCCCCATGGGCGAGAGGTTTTTTTGTTCTCGGCAGGCCGCTGAGGCCATTGTACTATGAAGGAGGAGAACCATGTCCGAACACGATGATTTCATGCACCGGCTGCGACACTCAACGTCGCACATCATGGCCCAGGCCGTGCTGGAGCGATTCCCTGAGGCCAAGCTGGCCATCGGGCCGGCCATCGACGAGGGTTTCTACTATGACTTTGATCTCCCTAGGGCGCTAACGCCACAGGACCTGCAGGCCATCGAAGCGCGGATGAAGGAGATCATCCCTCAAGGGCAGGCCTTTGAGTACAGCGAGGTATCGGAAGAAGAAGCTCGCCGGCTGTTTGCAGATCAGCCATACAAACTGGAACTCATCGACGATATCCTGAAGCTGGGCCGCGATGAGTACGGTGAGGCGTCCGATGCCCCGCCGACGCTGAGCGTCTACCGGCATGGGTCGTTCGTTGACCTGTGCCGCGGGCCTCATGTGTCGAACAGCAGGGAAATCAACCCCAGGGCCATCAAGCTGCTCAACATCGCTGGTGCCTACTGGCGGGGCAGAGAAGACCGGCCGATGCTGCAACGCATCTATGGCACGGTATTCCCCACGAGTGAGGAGCTGGATGCCTACCTGGCCAGGCTAGCCGAGATCGAGCGCCGTGACCATCGCCGGCTGGGCAAAGAGCTGGATCTCTACAGCACGCATGATATCGGTGGCGCGGGTCTTATCTACTGGCACCCGAAAGGCGCAGTGATCAGGGAGACCATCGAGAACTTTTGGCGGGAGGAGCACCGCAAACGCGGTTATGACATCGTCTACAGCCCGCACATCGGCCGCGTAGACCTGTGGAAGATCAGCGGCCACTGGGATTTCTACCGCGAGTCGATGTACTCGCCCATCGACATCGACGGCATCCAGTACCTGCTCAAACCGATGAACTGCCCGTTCGCGGTACTGATGTACAAGACCAGAACTCGTTCCTATCGCGACCTGCCCTTGCGCTGGGGCGAGCTGGGCACGGTCTATCGCTACGAGCGCAGCGGCGTGCTTCATGGTATGCTGCGCGTGCGCGGCTTTACGCAGGATGACGCACACATCTTTTGCCGCCCGGATCAGCTTATGAACGAAATCGTCGGCGTGCTGGATCTGGCGTTCTTCATGCTGCGCACCTTTGGCTATGAGCAGTTCGATGTCGAGCTTTCGGTGCGCGACGCCGAGCACAAGGGCAAGTTCATCGGCGAGGACAGCGTGTGGGAGAACGCCGAGAGTGCTCTCCACGAGGCGCTCAAGTTCAGGAACGTGGCGTACAAGGTGATGCCCGGCGAGGCCAAGTTCTACGGACCGGCCATCGATATCAAGATGAGGGATGCCCTCGGCCGCGGCTGGCAGGGACCCACGATCCAGGTTGACTTTAACTTCCCGGAGCGGTTTGACTTAAAGTTCGTCGGCGAGGATGGTCAGGACAAGCGACCGGTGATGGTACACCGCACGGTTCTGGGCAGCATGGAGCGCTTTGTGGGTGGATTGATCGAGCATTACGCCGGAGCCTTCCCGGTGTGGCTCGCGCCGGTGCAGGTCAAGGTCATCCCCATTGCCGACCGCCACAACGACTATGCACGCCAGGTCCTCGGCAAGCTGCGCGAAGCCGGGTTCAGGGCCGAACTGGATGATACCGCCGACCGAATGAACGCCAAGGTGCGCAAGGCCCAGTTGGAGAAGGTGCCCTACATGCTGGTGATGGGCGACAAGGAAGCCGAGGCGGGCACGGTGTCGGTCCGGCTGCGTTCGGAGGAGAACCTGGGGCCCAGGCCGCTCGACGAGTTCATCGCGATGGCCCATCAGGCCATCGCCGACAAGAAGAACGTGTAGCTCCTGGCTGGTGGTTCAAGCGAGGTGAGGAATGGGCGGGACGGGGCGATGAACCCCGTCCCGCTTTCTCTTGTCAGCGCACGGTGACGAGGTCGCGCACTTTGGCCAGGATGACATCGCCGATGCCTTTGACCCGGGTGATATCCTCCACACGGACAAAAGGCCCGTTCTGTTGCCGATAGTCGATCACTCGCTGAGCGATCACTGGGCCAATGCCCGGCAGCGTGGCCAGGGTCGCTGCATCGGCCGTGTTGATGTTGATCGCTGCACTGGAGGAAGGTGCTCCCGGAGCCAGTTGCGCCACGACAGGTGTGGGCAAAGCGGGTGGCACCTGGCCCAGCGCTGGCACGAAAAGCTGCTGACCGTCGTGCACCCGCTCGGCCAGATTGATGCCGGCCGGGTCAGCGTTCAGACTTAGCCCTCCGGCGAGCGATACCGCGTCCCGAATCCGGCTGTCCCAAGGCAACTCGTACACCCCTGGCCTCTCCACCGAGCCGAGAATGTAGACCAAAACCGGCAGAGGCGTGGCAGTCGGGAGGGCGGCGAGCGGGGCCGGGGTTTCCAAGGGGCTGATGACAATCGCGGCCGGAATGGGTCGACGCAGGAAGATGATGACCAGACCCAGGAGGATGCCGAAGGCAAGGTTCTGAACAAGACCTACTAGCACTGCCTCGCGATGCTTCTGCAGCCAAAGGTGCATTGCACGCCTCCGTTGGGCAGCCAGAATCGCTGATTACGTCACCTGTCTCGGCACCACTCCACCCTGTTCTCGTGGCAAGGCTACGCCGGCGCGCCGAGTTCAGCCTGGCGATTGATCAAGAGACAATCCAGACTGCGGCCCTGCTGCGCCTGACTCAGCCTGGATAGGTCTGGAAGAGCTGTCCCCAGGGACTCTCGCCAAGCCACTGGTCTACCACTCGCTTGCCCTTGAGCGGGTACCAGAGCCGGTCGTGATAGGTCTCGCTGGCAAAGATAAAGATGTTCACGATGGGCGTATGGAACAGCAGCTTCTGGAATACACGCAGCGGCGTTCGCCAGAGCAGCATGCCCGTGCCAGTGCCAAGATTGACCCCCACGCGAAATCCCCAGCGCTCGTCGGCCAGCTCTGGCTGGCCCACGACCTCAATGTCCCGCAGTTTGCCATGGCCCAGGCCCAGTTCGTCGGCGTGGGCGATGTACTGGATCTTCAGCGGGTCAAAGCCCATCATAGCAGCGGCAACGGCATCGATGGCCACTTGATCGGCCGAAGCCAGGATCACATCCTTGCGTACTGGTTCGAGTGTGCGTGGCCCAGCGCCGCTGCCGGCGGTGGTGCCGTCCATCGTGGCAAAGATGCCGCTGTGAATCTCTTTCTGAATTGCCAGGAGGTCCACCAACGTGTCGTGGATCCAGGTGTGGGTATAGTGTCGGTTGACGTTCAGCAGGCCACCAAAGGCATTTTTCATCGCGCCTGTGGTGACTGTATACGAGTGCGCCTTGACCGTTGGCAGGTGCACGATGTTCTTGCCGGCGAAATAGTCCGGGATGTAGATCCCCTCGGGAAAGATCTTGTCCAGCACCAGCATTTTGGCCCTGGGCTGGTAGCGAACCCAGCTCATGTCTTCGGCCTTGAAATTGTACTTCTTGGGGATGCCGTACTTTTCGAGCACCGGCCCGTACTTGTTGAACCGGTCGCCAAGATCAGCGATGGTGACTACCGTCTTGTTGTGCACGCAGACAAGGTCGTTGAGCCCCTCGGTCTTGAGCGCCTGAATGGTCCCCTCGAGCTGCCAGGGCGTAGTGTTCGCTGCAGGGTACAGCAGGTGCCAGCTAATGTTGTCCTTGAGGATGGTGGTACTGGAAGGATGGAGGGCCTGCTTCATCCCGGCGAGCTGACAGAGACGCTGGTAGTCATCCAGAACGGTCTGAGGCGTGGTGCGCAGGACGGCTACTGTGGACTTGGACACGAAAACCTCCCCAATTGCACCGGAGCACCAGAGAGCCCCGGCTCTACAAAGCGAACTCGGCCACTACGAAAGTGTGGTCTGATGGCCTGGCGCCGCGGCGGACGTCGACGTCGATCCAGGACTTGACGCACCTGGACGCCAGCGGCACAGTAGCCCAGATGTGGTCGACTCGCCAGCCGATATTGCGGTCAACAGAATCCTTCAGACGATAGTCCCAGAAGGTGTAGTGCACTTCGCCCGGGTGGAGCTGGCGGAACACGTCGACGAATCCCCAGTCTTTGACGTGCTGCAGTGCCGCGCGGACATCAGGATGAAAGGCGACGTGTTTGGCCAAACCCTTGGGATCGTGAACGTCAATGGGTTCCGGGGCGACGTTGAAATCGCCCACCCAGAGCAGCGGCTGGTCGGGGGCATAGTGACGCTCAAACCACTTACGCAGGCGGGCCAGCCACTCGAGCTTGTAGGGATAGTAGGGGGAATCCAGAGCCTGGCCCTGTGGTATGTAGGTATTCACGATGGGTACCCCGGCGACCACGGCGCGGATCAACCGCGTGTGGTCTGGTTCTCCGCCATCATCCAGCCCCGACGACACGTCGACTGCTGGCTCCTTGCTGGCGATGGCCACGCCGGCATAGGTCTTTTGTCCACGGAACTCGACGTTGTAGCCGATGGCCTTGAACGCGTCAAGCGGGAACTCGGAATCCTGTACTTTGATCTCTTGCAGGCAGAGGACGTCGGGCTGGTGCTGACTGAGCCACGACGTCACCAGCTCGAGCCGGATGCGAATAGAGTTCACATTGAACGTTGCCAGCTTGAATGGCCGCGAGGGCATACCGTCTGCTCCAGCGCTTGGGCATCAACGAAAAGAGCGGGTGATGGGATTCGAACCCACGACATTCTGCTTGGGAAGCAGACGCTCTACCCCTGAGCTACACCCGCGACTGTGCTCATTGTAGCGGACAAGAGCTCCGTTGTCAAAAGCACTGGCTAGGGGATGGGCATCTGCCGGCACAATGCTCGAGCGCTGGTGCTGGCCGTAGCGACTCCTGGTGCGCAGGCCAATCTGGCGCATGCTTTGACAGAACGCTGCATGTTCTCTAGAATGGCAGTTCACCAGCCTGACGCGCCAGAGCTGTTGTTCTCCTACCACAGCCTGATGCCAGGCGTTGGACAAGTCAAATCAGAGGATGGACCTTGGTGCATGTCGTAACAGTCGAGCAGATGCGGTCCGCCGAACGATCCGCCGATGCGAGTGGGCTCTCGTATGAGGCAATGATGGAGAACGCGGGTCGGTCTGTTGCTCGATGGCTCGAGACCCGGGGCATTGCCGGACAGCGGGTGTTGGTGCTGGCCGGTCCCGGCAATAACGGCGGAGATGGGCTGGTTGCTGCGCGCTACCTTCATCAGATGGGGGCCAGGGTGTCGGCCTATGCGGTGCAGCGCAACGTCTTGGCGGACGAGAACTGGTCCAGAGCCGAAAAGGCCGGGGTCCCGTTGCTGCGGTTCGAGGATGATTCGCGCCAGAAGAGGCTGCGTTATCTGGTAGCCGACGCGGACTGGGTGGTGGATGCCCTCCTTGGGACGGGTGTCTCCAGGCCGGTGGCAGGAGAGCTGCTCCGCACTTTGACTGTGCTCCGCGACGGGGCGGAGCGCCGCCGACGTCACGCGCAGGCTGCGGTGCCGTGGGTCGAAACTGCGCACATTTCCCCTCCGCAGAGCGCCTCGCCACAGATCCTTGCCGTGGATGTGCCCAGCGGCCTGAACGGCAACACGGGCGCAATCGATCCCGCTGCTGTACCGGCGGATGTGACCATCACCTTTGCCTGCCCGAAGGTGGGACTGTTTCGATTCCCTGGTGCTGCTTATGTGGGCAAACTGGTAGTCGCCGACATCGGCCTACCCGCTGCTGCTTCTCCCGACACGCTTCTGGAGATGACGACGGCGCGCCAGGTGGCCGACCTGCTGCCGGCCCGGCCGATCAATGGCAACAAAGGGACTTTTGGCAAGACCCTGGTCATCGCCGGGTCGGCCAACTACACCGGTGCGCCGGTGCTGGCGGCGGGCGGCGCGATGAGGTCAGGGGCTGGCCTGGTGACCCTGGCAGTAGCCGAAATGCTGCATCCCATTCTGGCTTCGCGCCTTGTAGAGGCGACCTTTCTGCTTCTGCCCCATGAACTTGGCGTGCTGGTGCCTGAGGCCCTGCGCGTGCTTGACAACAGACTCGGTGAGTACGATTCGCTGTTGGTCGGACCAGGGCTGGGCACGGATCCGAAGACGGTTGCCTTCGTGTTGCGGCTCCTGTCTACCTCGAGCGTCTCGGCCAAAGGACGGCTGGGGTTTGTCGACACGACCACCGTCCTCAGCTCGCGCCAGGCGGCCTTGCCGCCGCTGGTGGTGGATGCCGATGGGCTGAATGCACTGTCCAGCCTGGATGACTGGCCGAAGCAGATCCATCGCCCGGCCATTCTCACGCCCCATCCCGGCGAGATGGCGCGCCTCCTCAAGACAAGCGTAGATCAGGTCGAGGCGGATAGAATCGGCGTCGCACAGCGTGCCGCCCGGGAGTGGAATGTGGTGGTTGTACTCAAGGGTGCCTTCACTCTGATCGCAGAGCCCGAGGGCAAGGTGCATGTGAATCCGTTCGCCACGGCCGCGCTCGCTACCGCAGGCACGGGCGATGTGCTGGCGGGGGTGATCGCCGGGCTTCTTGCCCAGGGTCTCTCCCCGGCTGACGCTGCAGTGGCAGGAACCTATCTTCACGGGGCTGCAGGCCAGATGCTCGCCGAAGAGATCGGACCATCCGGCTGCGTTGCCGGGGATCTCTTGCCCCGCCTTCCCCTGATCATGCGGCAGCTTGGCCAGGGAGTCTGACGTGTACCCTGACGCGATTCTGCACCCGATGTCGCAACCCAAGCCCGCCGGCCTGCTGAGGAGCGCCTGATCATGCCGGTACCAGTCTTTGTGGAGGACGTGGTCCGTCTGCGAAAGGTCCACCCCTGTGGCGGCTATGAATGGCGTGTGGTGCGCATCGGAGCCGATATTGGGCTCAAGTGCCTGACTTGCGGGCGGCACATTATGATTCCGCGCACGGTTTTTGAGCGGCGCCTGAAGGCGTTTGTATCGCGGTCACCGTTGTTTGAGGCACTGTCTTCATCAGATGCCACAGACCCGAGCAGCCAATGACCAATAGCAACCAGGAAACAGGGCAGCGCAGCAGCCTGGCCTCTCTGTTCCAAAACCGCAATTTCGCCCTGCTCTGGGTGTCGCAGGTATTCGGGCAGTCAGCACAAAACGCGATACTGTTTGTGCAGATGGTGATGGTTGAGGATCTCAGCCGCTCCAGTGGACTGGTTGGCCTGATGGTGCTGGTCTACAATCTGCCGTCGTTGCTTTTCAGTATGCCCTTTGGCGTGGTGATCGACCGATACAAGAAGAAGGCCATTCTTCTCTTCTGCAACATCTCGCGCATTTTTGTGGTGGCAGCCTTCATTCCCCTTCGTCGCTTTGAGTGGAGCGGCGGGCTGATGTCGGTGGTCTACGTCCT
This sequence comes from Chloroflexi bacterium ADurb.Bin180, assembly GCA_002070215.1. Classification (NCBI taxonomy): domain Bacteria; kingdom Bacillati; phylum Chloroflexota; species Chloroflexi bacterium ADurb.Bin180. The sequence continues at coordinate 23,771 of MWCV01000010.1, forward strand.
GACTTTTGTCCTCCAAGCCATTGGGCAGCTATCGGACCCGGCTGAAGTGGCCATGGTGCCCATACTTGTTCCTACTGGCCAGCTTCTGGCAGCGAACTCGGCCTTTCGTATGCTGTTCAACGTCTCACAGGTACTCGGATTGCTCTTTCTGGCTCCCCTGTCACTCAAGCTGGCCGGCATTGATGGCGCCTTTGTGGTGATCTCGCTGACCTACCTGCTGACATCAGCGCTCATTTGGCCAATTGCTGCCAACGAGCCGCCTCCTGACCCCTCTCTGGTACACAACGTGCTGCCCCGTCTGTGGCAGGAACTGCGGGCCGGTTGGAAGTTTGTCATCTCCAGCACCTCGATCTTTGTGGCCATCTGCCAGCACTCTCTGATGCAGATGCTCTCCATGACCATTGCTGTGCTCGCCCCGGGTTTCGCGGCTCGCGTGCTGGGGATGCCTGCGACGGATGCTATCTATATCTTTTTCTCAGCCGGTCTGGGCATGTTCCTGGTGACCATGTTCACCAGCCATGTCGGGTACCGATACCGGCGCGAGATGCTGGTCGCCGTTGGGCTGTTTTTGTCGGGACTGGCACTGCTGGGCTTTACTCTGGTGGCCTGGAACAACAGGGTTACCGGAGAGACGGTGGTTGCCGGCTCTCTTGGTCTGATTGCTCAAGTGGTGCTGATGGCTCTTATCCTTGGTGCTGGCGGCACTCTGGCCACAGTGGCCGCACAGACGCTGGTGCAAGAACGGACCCCCATCGAGATCCGCGGCCGCGTGATCACCGCCGAGTTCCTGTTTGCCAACATCAGCGGCCTGCTGCCCATGCTGCTGGTGAGCGGTCTGGCCGACTTTGTCGGCATACCCGAAGTGCTCGCCGGGCTCACGACGCTGTTCCTTGTCGCAGCTCTGCTGAGTTACCGGTATGGCAGGAATCAGCCGCATAGCCAGCCCGAACATGTACGCTCTTGATGATACCATCGCCGCTATTGCCACTCCCATCGGTGAGGGCGGAATCGGCATCGTGCGGCTAAGTGGCCCTCAGTCGACCTCAATCCTGCGCCGCGTCTTTAGCCCGGGAAGGGAGGCGCGTGCAGGGCGCGATGCGCGTCTCGAGTCTCGGCGGCTAACGTACGGCCACGTCGTGATTCCGGAGAGCGGCGAGACCGTTGATGAGGTTCTGGCGGTGTTTATGGCGGCACCGCGCACCTATACCAGAGAGGACGTGGCCGAGATTCACTGCCACGGCGGAGTGGTTCCGCTCCGGCGAACGCTCGAGCTCGTCCTGCGCAGCGGCGCGAGGCTGGCCCGGCCGGGGGAGTTCACCCTGCGCGCGTTTCTGAACGGCCGCATCGACCTGGCCCAGGCGGAAGCCGTTCTGGACGTGGTGAGGGCCAGGACCGAGGCCTCGGCGCGCATCGCCGTGGGTCAGCTCGAAGGGCGAATGTCGGAGCCAATTCGGCAGGCTAGGAGCGCCCTCTTGCACTGCCTGGCCAGCCTTGAGGCTACGCTCGATTCCCCCGATGAGGATGTGAATGCCAGCAGCCAGGGAGCCTCAGGCTCGCTGAATCTGCCTGATGCGCTGCACCAGACCGCTCATCTGCTGGGAGACCTGTTGTCGCAGGCGGACCAGGGCCTCGTCTACCGACAGGGAGTGCGGGCGGTGATCGTCGGGCGGCCCAATGTCGGCAAGTCGAGTCTGCTCAACGCGCTGCTGCGCTATGACCGGGCCATTGTCACTCCGCTGCCCGGCACGACACGCGACACGGTAGAGGAGACAATCGACCTGAGCGGCGTGCCGTTCTGTCTCGTGGATACGGCGGGAATCGCCGAGAGCCACAACCCCATCGACCAACTGGGCATCGAACGCTCCCGTTCGGCCCTGATCAACGCCGACCTGGTGTTGTTTGTTGTGGATGGCAGTGAGCCTCTGACGGCGGAGGACCGCGCTCTGGATGAGGAACTGCGGAACCGCTCCGTGCTGGTGGTCGTCAACAAGGCGGACCTCCTGCAACTGGCTGACTGTGCCAACATCGTGCCGGACGCTGTGCATGTCTCAGTCTCGGCCCTGACCGGCAGCGGCCTGACTGACCTGGAGCAGGCGATGACCGATGCCGTATTGGCTGGTCAGGTGCTGGTCTCTGACCGGCCTGTGGTCAGCAATCCACGACACAAGGAGGCCCTGAGCAGGGCCCTGGCTCGCCTGTCGGCGGCGATTGAGGGGCTGTCCAGCGGGGTGCCGGTGGACATGCTGGCCTCTGACCTGAGACAAGCGGCAGGCGCGCTGGGTGAGATCACGGGCGAGAGCGTCGACGAGGACCTGCTATCGACTATCTTTGGTGATTTCTGCATCGGAAAATAGTCCCATGACTCTCGCTGGCCGACGGCCGTGCGGGTCGGGCAGCCTGGGCTGAGGTGGTCGCGGTTTGAAGCTGGCACTGGTCTGCTCGTGGCTAAACCAATACGGCGGGGCGGAGCGCGTGCTCGAGGTAATCCACGGGATGTACCCCGATGCGCCTATCTACACCTCCATCTTCTGGCCGCAAGCCCTGCCTCCAGCCTACCGCGGCTGGGATATCAGAACCTCGTTTATGGATCGGCTCCCGTTCGTGCATCGCCGCCACCAGGCTTTCCTGCTGCTCTACCCACTGGCCTTCCACTCGTTGGACCTTTCGGGCTATGATCTGGTGGTGAGCGTCACCAGTGCCTTCGGGCACGGGGTGACGAGGGGCCCGCAGGCCAGGCATATGTGTTACTGTTTGACGCCGGCACGGTTTCTGTGGGACTATGAGAGCTATGTAGCCCGTGAGGGTCTGGGAGGCATAGTCCGACGGGTGATGCCGCTTTTCCTGGGCAGCCTTCGTGGGTGGGATCGCCGCGCCGCGGCAGAAGTTGACCAGTTCGTGGCCATCTCTGAAGCCGTGCGCGGGCGGATCCGAAAGCACTACCGGCGCGAGTCGCAGCTCATCTATCCTCCCGTTGATGTTCAGGGCCAGCCGCTCTCCACGAATGTGGGGGAGTACTATTTGATCATCTCGCGACTCGTGCCGTACAAACGCATCGACCTCGCCGTTCGTGCCTTTAACGAGCTTGGCCTGCCGCTGGTGATCATCGGCGAAGGCAGGGACAGGCAAGCACTGCAGGCCATGGCCGGACCCAATGTACGCCTCCTGGGAAGGCTGAGCGACCAGGAAGCCAGGGCCTATCTGGCTGGCTGCCGTGCTTTTGTGTTCCCTGGAGAAGAGGACTTTGGAATTGCGCCGCTGGAGGCACAGGCCGTCGGCAAACCGGTGATCGCTTATGCCGGAGGTGGTGCGCTTGAAACGGTTGTCGATGGGGTGAGCGGCACTTTCTTTCATCAGGCGGATTCCGCGAGCTTGGTGGATGCAGTGAGACGTATGGAGAGCGACTACCGGCGGTTCTCCGGACCCCAGATCCGCGAGCTGGCCCTGCGTTTCGACCGCTCGGTGTTTGTTGACCAGTTTGCACTACTGGTTAGCTCAATGAACGGGCCTGCCAGCTCAGGCAAGGAGTAGCACCAATGGAACTGCGCCAGTATTGGAACATCATCCGTCGCCGGGGTTGGATCGTCCTGGCCATCGTCGCCATTGTCCTGGTGGTGAGCCTGCTGACCAGACCCACTCATGCGCCCGTCTATGCGGCTTCGATGCGCTTTATGATGGGTCTGGAGCCAGAGGCCAAGACGGGAGATTACTACACTTACGACCGATACTACACCTGGCTGACCACCGAGTATCTGGTTGATGATGTGGCTGAGTTGGTGCGCAGCGGCGCTTTTGCCCGGGCAGTGAGCGACAGCCTCGCCGCTGCCGGGATCACCGTGCCAGCGGGCGCCATACAGGGTTCTACTCAGGCAGGGACGCTGCACCGCGTCCTCACGGTGAGCGTCGTCTGGGGCGATGCACAGCAGTTGGGGCTCATCGCGAATGCGGTGGCAAATCTGTTGCCGTCGGAGATCGCACGGCACTTTGCGCAGGTGGGCACGGCTGGCGTACATGCCAGTTTGATTGACCCACCGGCAATCGGTGGGGTCGGACAGAGCCTGCGCAACAAGATGGACTTGCCGATCCGCCTCGTTCTGGCCCTTGCTGCTGGCCTGGCTCTCATCCTCCTTCTGGACTATCTGGACGACAGCGTTCGCGACCAGTCAGAGCTCGAGTCCAGGGGGTTGACGGTGCTGGCGCAAGTGCCGCCCCAACGCAGAGGCGGGCGCGTCCCGTAAGCAGGCGACGCGAAGGAACCGTCAGGCTAGAGCGCAGCGTCGGCGGGCAGGATTGCCGGCATTTGGACGTCGCGTGGTAGAATAGCAAGTCGGGTTGTGAGCTGGCCAGGGCAGCGGAGAAGGCCAGCCGGCGTATCGTTGAGCAATGAGCTCTCAGGAGGCCTATGGAGTTCCGAGACTACCTGAACGTACTGGTAAAGAGGGGATGGATCATCTTGCTGGTGGCTGTGATCACCGCCAGCAGCGCGTACGTGTTCAGCACGATGCAGACCGTCACCTATCGCTCGAGCATCTGGCTCAACGTCTGGCCTGGCCGTCCCGACTGGGGACTGCAGCAGACGATCAAGGGCCTGCTGCGCAACTATAGCGGGCAGATTCGGTCGCGCGACGTGGCCCAGCAGGTCATCAACCTCAAGCAGTTGGACATGAAGGTGGACGATGTGCTGGCCGAGATGACGGTCAGCCCGATCGAGTCTGATTTCCTCATTCAAATCGATGTCGATGACATTGATCCACAAAGGGCTCAGATCATCGCCCAGACTGCAGCAGAGATCTTTGTCGAACGGATCCGGGTCTATATGCTCGAGCAGGACAAGTCCGACCGGGTGGATGTGAACATCCGTGATAACGCCACGGAGGGCGCTGTTTTCTGGCCCAAGACCAGGTTGCTGGTGATCGCCGGAGGGTTGTTCGGGTTGGTGGCGGGGGCGCTGGTGTTGCTAGGACTGGAGGCACTCAGTGCTGACCTGATCCGCAGCAGCCGTGACCTGGAACGGCACGCTGGTCTGGTCGTGGTGGGTACGATCCCCGCAACGCAGAGCCGGCGGGCGGGTGCGGGCGCGGTGCCGCCGCGCTAGGCAAGAGTCGAACTAGACCGGCAACGGGGAGGGATCCGCATATTCTCCCGTCTGGTGAATCACGTGTCTCCCCGAGTTACGATGGAGGAACAGGAACATGACTGACAAGACCGCAAGCGACCTGCTGGTTACGCTGTCTGACCCGCGCTCGCCGATCAGCGAGGCCTATCGCACGCTGCGCACCAATCTGCAATTCGTCAGCCTGGACAAGCCGCTGCGCACCATTCTGGTGACCTCGGCCGGGCCGGACGAAGGCAAGTCCACCCTCATCGCCAACCTGGCCATCGCTATGGCTCAGGGCGAGCGCAAGGTGATTCTGGTGGATTGCGACCTGCGCCGCCCGTCGCTGCACAAGTTGTTTGGCCTGGGCAGCCGCGAGGGGCTCACATCGATGATGGTGGCAGAGGGCGGATCCGCCGAGCCGCCCCTGCAGGAGACGGGCGTACCCGGTCTGACATTGCTGGCCAGCGGCCCACTGCCCCCGAGTCCGTCGGACCTGCTTGGTTCGCGGAGAATGGATGCTGTGCTGGCGACACTGAAGGAGCGAGCCGACGTTGTTCTGCTCGATTCGCCGCCGGTCGTTGCTGTGAGCGATGCTGCGGTCCTGGCGACCAAAGTGGATGGAGTGCTGCTGGTGGTCAGCGCCGGGCATACCAGGCGCGAGGGCGTGCAGGCAGCCAAGGCCAAGCTGGAGAAGGTGAACGCCAACCTGCTGGGCGCCGTGCTGACCAACGCGACAATGGACACGAGTCTGTCGCGCTACTATGACGCCCGCGAGGAGGTCAGTGGATGAAGGGGCTGATTCTCAGCGGCGGCAAGGGTACGCGCCTGTATCCCTTGACCTACACCTGCGCCAAGCAGCTCGTACCAGTGGCGAACAAACCGGTCCTGTTCCGCGTGATCGAGGCGATTAAGGAAGCGGGTATCTCGGAGATTGGCATCGTGGTCGGGGACACAGCCCCGGATATTCGAGAAGCAGTGGGCGACGGCTCCCGATGGGAGGTAGCGATCCGCTACATCCCGCAGGAGGCCCCGCTGGGTCTGGCCCACGCGGTCAAGATCTCCCAGGATTTCCTCGGCGACGACCGCTTTGTCATGTTCCTGGGCGACAACGTGATTCAGGGCGGCATTTCTGGTCTGATCCGCCAGTTCGAGTCCTCCGATGCCAACTCACAGATCGTGCTGACCCGCGTGGCGAATCCACAGCAGTACGGTGTGGCCGTGCTCAAGAACGGCCAGATTGTACGGCTAGTGGAGAAGCCTCGCGATCCGCCGAGCGACCTGGCGCTGGTGGGTATCTACATGTTCGACCACAACGTATTCGAGGCAGTGAACGGAATACGACCCTCGTGGCGCGGCGAATTGGAGATTACCGACGCCATTCAGTACCTGGTTGACCATGGCCGCAAAGTCAACCCTTACGTTCACACCGGCTGGTGGATCGATACGGGCGCCCCGGGAGACATGCTGGACGCCAACCGCCTGGTGCTGGATGAACTGGAGCCCAAGGTGGAGGGCTATGTCGACAAGGCCTCCAAGCTGATTGGCAAAGTCACGGTGCAGAAGGGCGCCGAGATCATTGACAGCGTGATCCGCGGACCGGCCATCATCGGTGAAGAGACGCGCATTGTGAATTCGTTCGTGGGTCCCTTTACGTCGATCTATCACCATTGCCTGGTCGAAAAGAGCGAAATCGAGCACTCGATGGTGCTGGAACACAGCCGCCTGGTGGACATTCCCCAGCGCGTCGAAAACAGCCTGATTGGCCGTAACGTCGAAGTCACCCGGTCGCCGCTGCTGCCCAAAGCCTACAAGATGGTGCTGGGTGACAATAGCAGGGTTGGGCTGCTATGAGCTTGAAAGTAACGCTCGTCTGTGCTGGAATCGCCGGCAAGGGATTCAACAGCCTGGGACAGGGTATGGATTCGGGCTGGATCAGCCACGGCCTGGCTATCCTCTCCGCCTGTGCCAAGGCCAAAGGGTTCGAGGTCAACCTCCTCGACCTGCGAGCGTTGCGCGACTGGGACCACGTGCGCTCAGAGCTTGAACTCCGCCAGCCAGACGTGGTCGGCGTCAGTATGATGAGCGTAGACTATAACCCGGCAATGGAGTGCCTGGCGGTGGTGCGGGAGGTTCTACCCCACGCCATCACCGTTGTCGGCGGGGCTCATCCCACGATTATGCCCGACGAAGTCAAGGACAGCACGCTGATTGATCACGTCTTTCTGGGAGAGGCGGAGATTACCTTCCCCGATTTCCTGGAGCGGTGCCAGCGCGGCGAGCCGAGCGAAAGGGTCATCAGCCCGGTCCAGCCTGATCTGGACGCGATACCGTTCGCCGATCACGAGCTGTTTCTTCAAGAGTGGCGCAAGTGGGGCTATCAGCAGGACTCGCCAGAGGCGCCCTTTGTAGCCGAGCTGCCGCCGCCGTTTGTGACCATCATCGCCGGCCGGGGCTGCATCTACAACTGCAGCTACTGTCAGCCGGCGGAGAGGCACATCTTTGGCCGTCGTGTGAGGCGGCGCAGCGTGGCCAATGTCATGGCCGAGCTGCGGGAGCTCCACCAGCGCTACTCCTTCAACAGCTTGATGTTCCACGATGACTGCCTGACTGAGGATCGAGAGTGGGTCATCGCCTTCTGTCAGGCCTACCGCGAGGCGGGCTTCCGTCAACCCTTCTTCTGCCAGAGCCGTGCCGACATCATCGTCAAGAACGAGGACATGGTGCGCCTGATGGCCGAAGCGGGTCTGCGAGGGTACCTGATCGGCTTTGAGAGCGGCAGCGACCGAGTCCTGCGGTTCATTCGCAAGGGCACCAAGCGAGCGCAGAACCTGGAGGCGGCGCGCATCTGCCGCAGGTATGGTATTGCCATCTGGGCCAACTATATGCTGGGCCTGCCCACCGAGACCAAAGAAGAAGTGATGGAAACGGTCTCGATGCTGAAAGAAATCGACCCGGACTATTACAGCCCTGCGTTCTATACACCCCACCCTGGCAGCGACCTGTACACCTACTGCCAGGAGAACGACCTGTCGCTGATCAAGAGTCACGACAGCTATCGCCGCAACCCAGATGAAGCCAAGATCAAGGGCGTCGACTATGTCTGGCTGCAAGGTGCGCTGGCCGAGTCACAGCGCCGCACCCTGCCCAATCGGCTCAGGCGCTCGGTGCGCTACTACTGGAAGCGCTACGCCCAGCCCAAGAAGATCGTGCGCCGCGTCAAGCGCCTGCTTCGAGTCCACTAGGAGGATTGGCAGCTTTGCGTAACCTACTCGTCGCCGGCGGGGCCGGATTCATCGGCAGCAATTTCGTGCGGTATGTGCTGGGCAAGTACCCCGATTATCACGTGGTGGTGTATGACAAGCTCACCTACGCCGGCAACCTGCAGAACCTGCTTGACGTCGACGATGATCCGCGCTACGCCCTTGTCAAGGGAGACATCTGCGACGGCGCGGCGGTGGAAGCGGCGCTGAGGCAATACCCTGTTGACACCATTGTCAACTTCGCCGCCGAGACGCATGTTGACCGATCGATCATGGATCCGGATGCGTTCATCAAGACCGACGTCTATGGTACCTACGTGCTGCTCGAAGCGGCGCGTAAGCATGGACTCGAGCGTTACCATCAGGTTTCTACGGACGAAGTCTATGGCCATATCCCGGGCGAACACCGGTCGCTCGAGTCGGACAATGTCGCGCCGCGCAGTCCCTACGCGGCAAGCAAGGCCGGCGGCGATTTGATGGCCCTTGCCTACCACATCACCTACGGCCTGCCGGTGACGGTGACTCGCGGAGCCAATAACATCGGACCGTATCAGTATCCGGAGAAGGTACTGCCGGTGTTTGTCACCAATGCTATAGACGACCAGCCCCTGCCCGTGTACGGTGATGGCAAGCAGAGGCGTGACTATCAGTACGTGATGGACCACTGCGAGGCTCTCGACGTGGTTCTGCATCGAGGCAAACCGGGCGAGGTCTACAACATCGGCACCGGCAGCGAGATGGAGAATCTGACCATGGTCGAGATTCTGCTGGACGAGCTGGGCAAGCCGCGCAGCTTGATTCAGCACGTGACTGACCGCCCGGGGCACGACCGACGCTATTGTCTCAACGTCGACAAGGTCAGGGCGCTGGGGTGGCAGCCGCAGCACACGCACGAGGAGGCGATCCGCGCCACAGTGCGCTGGTACGTGGAAAACGAGTGGTGGTGGCGCCCCATCAAGTCGGGCGAGCGGTACAAGCAGTACTATGAGGCGAACTATGCCCAACGGCAGGTGTTGAGCGAGTAGTCCCGCGGCGCCCGCGGTCGTTCACATTCCCGTCACTCTGGCGAGCTCACCCTGTCAAGAACGTAATGTTTGACAATTCGATGCAGGTGTGATAGGATGCTCGCCGTTCGCCAACTGAATAGCTGACAGTTCAATCTCATCTAGAGGGGTGTAGGGACCGGCCCGTTGAGACCCCGGCAACCTAGGCGCTGTGCGCCAGTAGCGAAGCGCAGCAGCGACTCATGGTGCCAATTCCGGCAGCTCCTGTTCGCAGTAAGGAGTCTGAAAGATGAGAGGGAAGCGCGCCTTCTCTCCCATCGCCTGCGGCGGAACGCAGGAGTAGCATCGGGAGAGATTTTTTGTGTCGAGAGAGTGTGGTGGAGGGGCCGTGCGTACCGTAGAGTGGCAAGACGGCAAAGTGAAAATGATCGATCAGCTCCGGCTGCCATCGGAGCTGGTCATTCTCGAATACGCTGACTGGCGGGGTGTAGCCGATGCGATCAAGACCATGAAGATTCGCGGCGCTCCGGCCATCGGCGCTGCGGCGGCGTTTGGCATAGCACTGGCCGCCTGGCAGAATCGCGACAAAGGTCGCCCGCAACTGCTGGCCGAGCTCGCCCACGCTGCGGACGGCCTCGCTCAGACCAGACCCACCGCAGTGAACCTGTTCTGGGCGCTTCAGCGCATGAACCGGGTGGCCAATGCGGCCGGCCTCAAGACCCCGGAAGCCATTGTGAACGCACTGCTGGCCGAGGCCCAGCACATCGCCGATGAAGACGTAGCGGCCTGCAAGCGTATGGGCCGCCTGGGAGCAGAGCTGGTTCGCGATGGAGACAATATCCTGACCCACTGCAACACCGGAGCCCTGGCCGTGGTCGACTATGGCACGGCACTGGGCGTGGTGCGCGCAGCCCACGAGCGGGGCAAGCGGATTCACGTGTGGGTTGATGAGACGCGCCCCTACCTCCAGGGGGCCCGATTGACTGCCTGGGAACTTCAGCAGGCTGGGATCCCGCACACGCTCATCACCGACAACATGGCCGGCCACTTTATGTCCCGGGGCAAGGTGGACATCGTCTTTCTGGGCGCCGACCGCATCGCCGCCAACGGTGACGTGGCCAACAAGATTGGCACCTACTCCCTGGCGGTGCTGGCTCGGGAAAATGGCATCCCCTTCTACTCTGTGGCGCCAACCACAACCATCGATCTCGACATTGCCAACGGCAGCGAGATTCCCATCGAAGAGAGGGACTCGCACGAGGTTACCCATCTTCGTGAGGTTCCGATTACCGCCGCGGGCGTGCAGGCCGCTCATCCGGCGTTCGATGTCACACCACACCGCTACATCACGGGCATCGTGACCGATGCAGGCATCATCTACCCGCCCTTTGAGGTCGGTCTAAGACGGGCCAAGGGAGAGCCAAGTACCTCAGTGCGCGAGTGTGTGGAACGCTGCTGGCAGGCCGACGAAGCATCGCACGGTGGCGCGGGCTCGGCATCGACGGCGGTGGAGAACGACACCACCAAGGGAGCCGCGTAATGGCTGATTCATTCGTTCCGGCCTGGCTGCCCATGGCCATTGGCAGTTTTCCTCAGCCCGAGCCGCAGGCAGCCTGGGATCTCGTGCTCAAGTACACCCCCGTCGTGCCGGTCTGGCCCCAGTTGCCCCGCCGGTCATTCCTGGAAAACATGTACGTGCAGTACTCGGAGGCCTTTCCTGGTGTGGTGGTGGACCTGGCCAGCGAAAAGATCTACATCGACCGCAGCCAGAACCTGGACCGGGACCTGGAACGCCTCTATGTGGCTTACCTGCAGTCGGAGGTCGAGTTTGGCGCCCTGTCGCCGCGCTATGCCGCCGGCCTGCATCACCTGCTGAACCAGCCTGACCTGCTCTCGTCAGCGAATGGTGGTCCGGCGGCCATCAAGGGCCAGGTCACCGGGCCCGTCAGCTGGGGGCTGAGTGTAGTGGACCAGAATCGCCGGCCGGTGCTGTACGATGACATCCTGGCCGACGCGATAGCCAAGCACCTGCGCCTGAAGGCCACGTGGCAGGAGGCCAAGCTCAAGCCACATGCGCCTCACACCATCATGTTCGTCGACGAGCCCTACATGAGCTCGTTTGGCTCCGGGTTCATTTCGCTGAGCCGTGACCAGGTGCTGACATTGCTTCAGGAGGTCTTTGACGGTATCAGCGGGCTCAAGGGGGTGCACTGCTGCGGCAACACCGACTGGTCGGTGCTCCTGGAGACGTCGGTGAACATCCTGAACCTCGACGCCTTTGAGTATGCCGAGTCGCTGGCCCTGTACCCCGAGGCGGTGAATGCGTTCCTGGAGCGTGGCGGCATCATAGCCTGGGGCATCGTTCCGGCGGGACCGGCCTGTGAGGGTCAGACGGCCGAATCACTGACCGAGCGGCTGGTGAAAGCCATTGACTTGCTGGTGGCCAAGGGCGTTCCCGCCGAGAGACTGCTGACGGCGGGCCTGGTCACGCCTTCCTGCGGAACAGGGTCGCTTGACCCGCCGCTGGCCGAGAAGGTGGTTTCCCTTACTGCAGGAGTGTCGGCCCTGATGCGGGCACGCTACGTGCCCACGTCAAATGCGTCGGCTAGCTGAGTAGAAGGAGCGTTAAGGTTGAGCATTCTGGTCGTTGGTTCAGTGGCTCTGGACTCGGTCCAGACGCCGTTTGGGAGAATAAAGGAGGCTCTCGGTGGATCGGCTACCTATTTTGCCGCCGCCTCCAGGATGTACAACCCGGTCAATCTGGTCGCAGTGGTGGGGACGGATTTTCCTCAAGAGCACGTGCAGTCATTTCGCGAGTGGGGCGTCAACCTGGATGGCCTGCAAGTAGCTGAGGGCAAGACCTTCCGTTGGTCAGGTCGCTACGGCTATGACATGAACACGGCGGAAACGCTCGATACGCAGCTCAACGTGTTTGCCACCTTTCACCCGGAGCTGCCCGAGTCGTACAAAGAGTCCGAGTTTGTCTTCCTGGCCAACATCGATCCGGTGCTCCAGCTCGAGATCCTGTCGCAGATACGCAAGCCCAGGCTCACCGTACTCGACACGATGAACTACTGGATCAACTATCGCAAAGACGCCCTGACCAGAGTGATGTCCGCCGTCGATATCGTGCTGCTGAACGAGGCCGAGACACGGCAATACGGTAACACTTTTAGTCTGATCAGATCCGCTCGCAAGATCCTGAGCCTGGGTCCCAAAGCACTGGTGGTCAAGAAGGGTGAGTACGGGGCAGTCCTCTTTGCCAACGGCGGCGAGCTGAACGACTCGTTCTTTTTCGTCCCGGCCTATCCGCTCGAAAAGATTCAGGACCCGACCGGTGCGGGAGACTCATTTGCGGGCGGCTTTATCGGCTACTTGGCGAGCCGCGGCAGCACTGAGATGGCGGATCTCAGGCGCGCCATGGTGCACGGCAGCGTGGTGGCATCCTACACGGTGGAGGATTTCGGTCTGGGCAGACTCAGAGCGCTCACACGAGAGCAGGTTCAGCAGCGCTATCTGGACTTTAAGCGATTCACGAACTTTGAGCCGACCTGTCCCTGGTCGGACAGTTGCAGCCATCTCGCCTCCGTCGAGGGCGGGCTGGAAGGTCACTGAGCACAAAGGCGCCGCTCGTGGAGTTGACAGGCTCCCAGGCCGGTGTCCTTAAGGTCAATCCATTAGGAGGAAGAAATGAGAAGCATCACCGTTGAAAGCCTGAAGAAGACGCCAGTCGAGTCCCAGGCCGTCGAGCTGGTCGAACGCAAGGGCATCGGGCACCCCGATTCCATTTGCGACTCGATCATGGAGGCCGCATCGGTCGCGCTGTGCGCCGAGTACGAGAAAAAGTTCGGCCGAGTGGTCCATCACAACATCGACAAGTGTCTGCTCGTAGCCGGAAGGACCAGTCCCAGGATCGGCGGCGGCACGGTGGACGAGCCGATGCGCCTGGTCTTTGGCGACAGGGCCATCTACGAGTACGAGGGCAAGAAGGTCGACGTTGGCGGCATTGCCGAGGCCACCGCTCAGCAGTGGCTACGCAAGAACCTGCGCTTTGTTGACCCCAAGGCACATATGATCTACCAGAACGAGATCAAGCCGGGGTCGCCGGAGCTGACCGACATTTTCGACCGTACGCATGTGGGGGCCAACGACACGTCCGCAGCAGTAGGCTACGCGCCCTACACCGAGACGGAGCGTCTGGTGCTGGCGACCGAGCGCTACATCAACTCGCCCGAGTTCAAGAAGAAGTATCCCGAGGCGGGCGAGGACATCAAGGTCATGGGCTTCCGGCGCCGCCGCGTGCTGACCCTGACCATCGCTATGGCCTTTGTCGACCGCTATGTCTCGAGCATTGAAGGCTACTTTGCCCGCAAGGCCGAGATCAAGGAAGCGGTCGAAAAGTACGTGGCCAAGCAGAACAAGACCTTTGAGCGCATCATCGTGGACTTGAATACCCTGGATGACCAGAAGCGCGGCCAAGACGGAATGTACCTCACCGTGCTCGGTACCTCCGCTGAGGGTGGCGACTGCGGTCAGGTTGGGCGCGGCAACAAGGTGAACGGCGTCATCGCGCTGAACCGCCCGATGAGCACCGAAGCCGCCGCAGGCAAGAACCCGATTGCCCACGTGGGCAAGATCTACACTTTCTTGACCCACGACATTGCCCACCAGATTCACGAGGGCGTGCCGGGCATTTCCGAAGTGTATGTCTGGCTGTGCAGCCAGATTGGCCACCCCATCGACCAGCCGCTGATTGCCTCCGCGCAACTGATCCTGAACCCCGGAGTCAAGATCGCGGACGTCAAAAAGCCGGTGGAGGAAATCGTCGAGCGTGAGCTGGCCGGGATTTACGACTTTACCAAGCGTCTCACCAAGGGCGAGTTCTCCGTCGTCTAGCAGCGTGTGAAAGGGCCAGGCCTGCTTCTGGTGCCTGGCCCCTCGCTTTCTCATTCACAAGAAGGAGCAGAATGTCCAAGTTCAAGTACGATGTCAAAGACATCAACCTGGCCGACAAGGGTCTGTCGCATATCAAATGGGCCGACCGCGAGATGCCCGTCCTGCGCCAGATCCGAGAGCGCTTTGCCAAAGAAAAGCCACTGCGCGGCGTTCGCATCTCGGCCTGTCTACATGTCACTACAGAGACGGCCAATCTGATGCACACCCTCAAGGCCGGTGGAGCGGATGTGGTAGTCTGCGCCTCCAACCCACTGTCCACACAGGACGATGTGGCCGCAGCCCTGGTGCAGCACTATGGTGTGCCCGCCTTTGCGATCAAGGGCGAGGCCAACAAGACCTACTATGAGCACATCATGGCCGGCCTGGCCCACAAGCCCAACATCACCATGGATGATGGCGCCGACCTGGTCTCTACGCTGATCAAGGAGCAGGCTCATCTGCTGGCCGACATCGTCGGCGGCACCGAAGAGACGACAACGGGGGTCATTCGCCTGCGGGCTATGGCGCAAAAGGGTGTGCTGGGCTACCCGATCATCGCCATCAATGATGCGATGACCAAGCACCTGTTTGACAACCGCTATGGTACGGGCCAGTCGACCATCGACGGAATCGTGCGCGCCACCAACGTGCTGCTGGCCGGGAAGACGGTCGTGGTGGCGGGCTATGGCTGGTGCAGCCGCGGCATTGCTTCTCGCGCTCATGGTCTGGGAGCGCATGTGATCGTGACTGAGGTGAACCCCCTGCGCGCACTCGAAGCAGTCATGGACGGCTTTCGCGTGATGCCGATGATTGATGCCGCGCCCATTGGCGATGTGTTTGTGACCTCCACAGGCGATATTCACGTCATTGACAAGAGGCACCTTGAGGTCATGAAAGATGGCGCCCTGATGGCCAACTCGGGCCACTTTAACGTCGAGATCAACATCCCGGCGCTCGAAGCGATGGCCGTCAAAAAGGAGCGGGTTCGCGACTTTGTAGACCAGTACACACTGGCCGACGGCCGAACGCTGTGCCTGCTGGGTGAGGGACGGCTGATCAACCTGGCGGCCGCCGAGGGTCACCCGGCCAGCGTGATGGACATGAGCTTTGCCAATCAGGCGCTAAGCGTCGAGTACTTGGTAAAGAACGCCTCCTCCCTGGAGAAGAAGGTGTACAGCGTGCCGGAGGAAATTGACCGTGAAGTGGCGCGGCTCAAGCTGCGGGCGATGGGCATGTCCATCGACACGCTGACTGAGGAGCAGGCGCGTTACCTAGAATCCTGGGAAGAGGGGACCTAGACCTCTCCAGTTCATCAAGGCATGGATCGCCCGGCGCAGCGGTGCCGCGCAATGGCACAGGCAGTGCGCCGGGCGATTTCGCGTCAGGTGGGCGCGAGGCTATAATCAGGCCTTGAGTCCGGCGGGGTGAGCTTGGCCCGGTCGGGCAGCGCTGATCGCGTAGCATGGATTCCGTTCGCGAGGAGGGCGGCCCTGAAAGCGCTCATAACCGGCAGCGGCGGGTTCGCCGGCGGCCACCTGGCCGAATACCTGCTCCAACATACCGACTGGGAAGTGGCAGGCCTGGACCTGGTGGCGGGACGCCCCGCTGCGTGGCGCGACAAGATGACGCAGCGCGTGGGAGATATCCTGACTGACCTGGCTCAGTTGCAGGCGTTCTTTGCCGAGATCAGGCCCGACTATGTGTTTCACCTGGCGGCGCAGGCCTTTGTGCCCAGTTCCTGGGCTGATCCGTGGAGCACGCTGGCGAACAACATTCGCGGCCAGCTCAATGTTCTGCTGGCGGCGATCTCCCTGGGAACCATGCCGCGCGTTCTGGTCATTGGTTCGGCCGAGGAGTACGGTGCGGTGACTTCCGCGGACTTGCCCATCGACGAGGAAACCCCGCTGCGCCCCACTAGTCCCTACGCGGTCAGCAAGGTAACGCAAGACGCGCTGGGCTATCAGTACTATGCCAGTCACAGGCTGCCCGTGATCCGGGTGAGACCGTTCAACCACATTGGGCCGGCGCAGAGCCCGGCCTTTGTCACCTCGGACTTTGCCAAGCAGGTCGCTGAGGCTGAGGCGGGACAAAGAGAACCGATCCTGCGTGTTGGTAACGTGGAAGTCAGGCGCGATTTCAGCGACGTCAGGGACATTGTTCGGGGTTACCATCTGGCACTGACCCGCGGTGAACCGGGCGAAGTCTATAATCTGGGCGCAGAGCGATCCTATTCGATCCGGCAGGTGCTGGACATCCTGCTTTCCCTGAGCCGGGTCAAAATGACCGTGGAGCAGGATCCGAAACGACTTCGCCCTGCCGAGATCCCTGACCTGGTCGCCGACTGTGCCAGGATCCGTGCCAAGACCGGCTGGAAGGCGACTATTCCCGTGGAGCAGAGTCTGTACGACGTTCTCGAATACTGGCGCGGTCAGGTCAGGCAAACTGCTGAACGACCGGCCTAGCAAGTTCTATTCCTCTCTCAAGGTGGGTCCCTATGGCCAAGAAAACGGCGTTGATTACCGGTGTCACGGGGCAGGACGGCTCCTACCTGGCCGAGTTCCTGTTGAGCAAAGGATACGACGTGGTGGGTATGGTCCGCCGGACCAGCACCCTCAACTTTCAGCGACTGGAACACATCCAGGACCGCATCGTTCTGGTCCAGGGCGACTTGCTGGACCAGACGTCGCTGGTGGATCTCATTCGCGAATATCGCCCGCAAGAGGTCTACAACTTGGCGGCCCAGTCGTTTGTGCCTACCTCGTGGAAGCAGCCCGTCCTCACGGGCGAGTTCACCGCCCTCGGCGTGACCCGAGTGCTGGAAGCGATCCGCATGGTCGACCCTTCGCTCCGCTTCTACCAGGCCAGCTCCAGTGAGGTCTTTGGCAAGGTGCGTGAGGTGCCGCAGAGCGAACGGACGCCTTTCTACCCGCGTAGCCCCTACGGGGTGGCAAAAGTGTACGGGCACTGGATCACCGTCAACTATCGTGAAAGCTACGGCATGTACGCGTGTTCGGGTATCCTGTTCAACCACGGCTCACCACGGCGTGGGCTTGAATTCGTCGAGCGCAAAGTAGCCCATGGTGCCGCAAGGATCAAGCTGGGTCTGGCCAACGAACTGCGGCTGGGCAATCTCGACTCGCGGCGCGACTGGGGCTTTGCCGGAGACTATGTGCAGGCAATGTGGCTTATGCTGCAGCAAGAGCAGCCGGATGACTACGTTGTAGGTACGGGTTCGACCCATTCCATCCGCGAGCTATGCTCTGTGGCCTTCTCTTATCTTGGACTGAACTGGGAGGACTATGTAGTCGTCGACCCGGCACTCATCCGCCCGGCTGAGGTGGATCTCTTGATCGCTGATCCGAGCAAGGTTCGAGAAAAGCTGGGCTGGCAGCCGAAGGTATCCTTTGAGGAGCTGATCCATATGATTGTGGATCAGGACCTTGAGCTGTTGCGGCGAGACAAGCAGGCAAGCTAGCGGTATCAGGCAGAGGGAGGCAAGGATGGCAACCATCAAGTTCGGCACCGATGGCTGGCGGGCGATCATCGCCGAAGATTATACCTTTGACAACGTTCGCATCTGCGCCCAGGCCATGGCAAGGTACCTTATCGACAACCAGCAGGCCGCGAAGGGAGTGGTGGTCGGCTACGATACCCGGTTTGCCTCGGAGGACTTTGCCGCAGCGGTGGCCGAAGTCATGGCCGGGAACGGGATTCGCGCCTATCTGTGCGACCGCTTTGCTCCAACGCCAACCATCTCCTACGCCATCCTGGAGAAAAAGGCCGGCGGCGCGGTGATCATCACTTCGAGTCACAACCCAGGCATCTGGAACGGGTTCAAGGTCAAGCCCGAATACGCGGGCAGTGCTTCGCCGGAGGTCATTTCGGTCCTGGAGGAGAATATCGTCGCCATCCAGCAGGGGGCGGCCTCAGTCAAGCGTGTGTCTCTGGCCGAGGGAGCACAGGCCGGCCTGGTGGTCAGCTTTAATCCCGCGCCGGGCTACCTCAAGCAGGTGTCCTCTCTGGTCGATCTGGAGGGAATCAAGGACGCGGGCCTTACGGTGGTGGCTGACGCGATGTTCGGCGCCGGCATTGGCTACTTCCCGGCTCTGCTGGCCGGCGGCAACACGCGGGTCATCGAGCTCAACAATGTGCGCAATCCCACGTTCCCCGGGATGCACAACCCCGAACCGATCGCGCGGAACCTGGCCGCTCTGACGGCCGGAATCGCTCAGAACCAGGCGCACGTCGGCCTGGCCACAGACGGCGACGCTGACCGCATTGGCCTGATGGACGAGAACGGCGTGTTCATCAACCAGTTGCAGGTCTTTGCGCTGCTTCTGCTGTACCTTCTGGAGGTGCGCGGCAAGCGCGGACCGGTGGTCAAGACGGTGACCACTACAGCCATGGCGCACAAGCTGGCCAAGCTCTACGATATTCCCGTATATGAGACACCGGTTGGCTTCAAGTACGTGGGACCCAAGATGATGGAGACCGGGGCGATCATGGGCGGAGAGGAGAGCGGCGGCTTTGGCTTTGCGGGCCACATTCCCGAGCGTGATGGCGTGCTGGCGGGGCTGTTCCTGCTGGACCTGATGATCAAGCTGAACAAATCGCCCTCCGAGCTGATTACCTATCTGTATTCGCTGGTGGGCCCTCACTATTATGACCGGGTCGATATGGTGCTCCAGGCCTCGCAAAGAGAGGAGACCATTGCGCGTGTCAAGGCCGCCCGGCCGCAGCGCATCGCCGGGCTCAAGGTGACGCATGTTGACACGCTGGACGGCTTTCGCTACATGCTTGAGGACGGCGGGTGGCTGCTGATCCGGTTCTCGGGGACCGAGCCGTTGGTGCGAGTCTATACCGAGACAACCGACAAGTCACGCGTGGCGGCGATCCTGGCCGATGGAAAGAGGCTGGTCGAGTCCGGAGCGGTGGCGTAGGCTGGTTCGCAAGTTGGAACATTCACTGTGATCTTGATCGATACTCACGCGCACCTGCACGACCGCAGGTTCGCGGCGGACCAGGAGGAGGTACTGGCCCGTGCGATGGCCGCGGATGTGCAGGGCATTATCACTGTGGGCACAGACCTGGAGTCGAGCAAGAAGGCTATCGCTCTGGCCTCCCGCCACAGTGGAAACGCCGTAGAGCCAAGGGGCCCAGTGGTCTATGCGACCGTTGGTGTACACCCCCACGATGCCTCCAAGCTGAATCCGGAGATGCTCGCCGAGCTCGAGCGGCTGGCGAGTGAGAAGGCTGTGGTGGCCATTGGCGAAATCGGCCTGGATCTGTACCGCAATCTCTCTCCGCCGGCGGTACAGGAGAAGGTTTTTGTGGAGCAATTGGAGCTGGCACGGCGTCTCGACAAGCCGGTGGTGATACATGACCGCGATGCCCACACGCGGGTGCTGAGCCTGCTGCGCCAAGTCGGCAAGGACTGGCAGGGCGTGCTGCACTGTTTTTCTGGCGACGAGGAGATGGCCAGGCAAGCCATGTCTATGGGTTTCTTGATTTCCCTGGCAGGGCCCCTCACCTTTGAGAATGCGCACCGGCCTCAGGCAGTTGCCCGGCTGGTCCCACTGGAGCGGCTGCTCATCGAGACAGATTGCCCCTACCTCGCACCTGAGCCCTATCGCGGCAAGCGCAATGAGCCGGCCTACGTCCGCCAGGTGGCAGTCAGACTGGCCGAGCTCAAGAACACCAGCCTTGAGCACGTGGCACAAGTGACGACGGAAAATGCAGTACGGCTCTTCCGGCTCCCGCCGCTAGGGTGATGTGAGCCGGTTCCTGAATCCTGACTGGGACGGAGCACCGCTCTCGGTATGACCACTCTATCTGTGGTGATCGTCAGTTGGAATGTCCGCGAACTGCTCCGGCGGTGTCTGGGGTCTGTCACCCACAGCGCTCAAGAGAGTGACCTGTCCTGTCAGGTGACCGTCGTAGACAGCGCTTCGTCGGACGGTAGTCAGGCTATGGTGCGCGAGTCTTTCCCCGGCGTCGAGCTGGTTGCCTGTGAGAGCAACATCGGCTTTGTCAAAGGGAACAACGTCGGCGTCTCGCGCAGCGGTGGTCGATACATCCTCCTGCTCAACCCCGACACGGAGGTACTGGGAGACGCCCTGGCCCAGATGGTGAGCTGTATGGATGCTCATCCTGATGTAGGCGCTCTCGGCCCGCGCCTGCTGGACGCGCAGGGGCAGATACAGTCGTCACGGAGGCGGTTTCCGACTGTGGCCACCGCGCTTGTGGAAAGCACAATGTTCCAGCCCTGCTTCGAAGACAGCTCCTTGCTGCGCCGTTACCACTGCCTGGACCGCTCACCCGACGAGGAGCAAGAAGTCGACTGGGTGGTGGGAGCCTGCCTGCTGCTCCGGCGGGAGACCTGGGAGGCCGTCGGGCCGCTGGACGAGAACATCTTTATGTACTCGGAGGAGCTCGACTGGTGTCGGCGGGCCAGGAGCAGGGGCTGGAAGGTCGTATACCTGCCTGCGGCGCGCATCGTCCATCATGAGGCGCAGAGCAGCAATCAAGTGAGCGGGCCACGACACATCTACTTTCAGACCAGCAAGGTCTACTACTTTCGCAAACACCACGGCGCTTTCGTTGGCGAGACTCTGCGTGTGTTTCTGCTGGGTACATACGTCCTGCAACTAGGACTGGAAGCGGGCAAGTGGCTCGTTGGTCACAAACGGGCTCTGCGGAGCGAGCGCATTCGGGCCTATGTAGGGGTGCTTCGGTCCGGGTTGCGCCCTCCTGCATAGCTGGACAGGACAAGCGGCAGTGAAGATCTGTCTGGTCAGCGCGGAATATCCGCCTATGCAGGGTGGAGTAGGGGACTGTACGCGAGAGCTGGCTCGAGCGATGCTTGAGCTGGGGCACAATGTGCTGGTGCTTACCTCGCGCAAGGCCACTGGAGAGGTGCATCCAACGCACGTCACTGCCAGAGAGCCCGCCTTGTTCCCGCTGGTCGATAACTGGAACTGGGGCTGCTGGTCCGCCGTCCTGAGTATGCTGCGGTCAGAGCGGCCGGACGTGTTGAACGTCCAGTACCAGACGGCGGCCTACGGGATGCATCCGGCGATCAATCTCCTCCCCTGGCGACTGAAGAGAAGCACTCGGCGGCCGGTAGTGGTGACTACTTTTCACGACCTGCGGCTGCCCTACCTGTTTCCGAAGGCGGGCGCGGTGCGTCGCTGGGTCACCAATGCGCTGGTCCTGTGGAGCGATGCGGCCATTGCCACCAATACAGAGGACCTGCGGACACTCAGCCGCGTTCGCTGGCCGAGGTTCGCCCCTCGGCCGCAGCGTTACCTGGTGCCGATTGGCAGCAACATCAGGCCGGTGCCCCCTCAGAACTATGACCGTGCACAATGGCGTAGGGGGCTCGGAGTGTCGGCGGATGAGCTGCTGCTGTGCTACTTTGGCTTTCTGAACAAGAGCAAAGGCGGCGACGTTTTGGTCCGGACTCTGGCCGAATTGGTGCAGCGACAGCGAAAGGCCAAGCTGCTGATGGTCGGCGGAGAAGTAGGTGATAGTGATCCCACGAATGTGGCCTATGCGGGGTACATACATCGGTTGGCATCCGAGCTGGGGGTGTCAGACCAGGTGATCTGGACCGGCTACTCAGCCAGCGAGGTGGTCAGCGCGAACCTGCTGGCGGCCGACGTGTGCCTGCTCCCTTACCGTGACGGAGTCTCTTTCAGGCGTGGGAGCCTCATGGCGGCTCTGGCGCATGGTCTGCCGATCGTTAGCACCAAACCACGCGCTCCTGTGGAGGGGCTGGTGGAAGGAGAGAACATCCTGCTCGTCCCTGCGGATGATGTCTCTGGCGCCGCTGATGCGGTGGAGAGACTGGGCCAATCGCCTGACCTGCGTGCGAGGCTCGGCCGCGGTGCCCTGGAGCTGGCACATCAGTTTGGCTGGCCGGGGATCGCTGCCCGGACGGTCGAAATCTATGAGGACCTGCTGTGCAGCAGGGACAACCCACTTGGCGCATCCTGAGACAGGCCCGACTCCGTCGACGGCGTCGCACGGGCCAACGCTAGCGCGATGGGTGATGGTTGCCCTCCTGCTGGGGGTTTTCTTCCTCTACGTGCGCTTTCTGGACCGACAGAGCCTCTGGTTTGACGAAGGTCTGAGCGTTGCTTTTGCGTCACGGCCGCCGCGCGAGCTGATCAACACCCTGGTTACTCAGGATCTCCACCCACCCCTCTATTACCTCATCCTGTACTTTTGGATGCTGCTCGCGGGGACCAGCGAAATGGCTGTTCGGCTGCCGTCGGTGCTGGCCCTGTGCGTCATGCTGCCCCTGGCTCTGGTCACAGTGCGCGAAATCGAAGGCCGGGCGGCCTCTGATCCACACTCACCCTGGATAGCCGGTCTGGCGGCGGCGGCGCTGGTTGGCACGTCTCCCTTTCTCGCCTACTATGCGCAGGAAACGCGGATGTACAGTCTGGCAGCGTCGCTCTGCCTGGGCACTACCTGGGCCTACCTGGTTGCTCTGCGCGCCAGGACTGGCTTCTTGCGGTGGGCACTTTTCTCGGTGTTGCTGGCAGCCTCTCTGTACACCCAGTACTTTACCGGTCTGATTATTCCCGCCTTTCTGCTCCATGCCTTGTTTCTGGAGCAGAGGCAGCTCGGACGCACGCTGGCCTCTATGGTCCTGGCAGCCCTGCTCTACCTGCCCTGGATTGGAGCGGCGTACCAGCAGATAGCGCGCCTGCTCGTCTCGCCCGACTACTGGGTTTCGACGCGCATCGACCTGAGGACCTTCCTGCGAGCGCTGCTGCATACCCTCCTCCCCGGGGTTTCAGGAGCGATGCTGCGCAGCAGGAGCGTGGTCGCCGCCGGGCTAGTTGTGACCCTCGGGCTACTCATGCTTGGGTTGGCGCGCAACGCCAGTATACGGGCCAAGCTTCGGCCCGGGCGCCGCCTGCCAGACACAGCGCGACGCTGGCTGCTGGTGCTGCTGACCTTTCTGTGCCCTGTGGCCCTGACCTACGTTGTGGTCAGCCTCGCTCCCAAGTTCGCCACGCGCTACACGATTACCGCCGTAGCGCCGCTGTACATCTGCGCAGCGGCAGCTCTGAATCATTTGATTGGGCGCAGAGGGCGGCGCGCGGCTGCGTTGTATGCCATCGTGGTGTCGGCCATAGTCTGCCTTTCGTTGAGTCCGACTCTGGCCATCACTGAAGGGCGCCGCGACGCCCGCGATGATGCCCGGGGCCTGGCCAACTATCTGACCACGAACGCCCGCCCGGACGATGCAATAATGCTCGTGGAGAATGCCCCCTACGCGCTGCTCCACTACTACCGCGGTGCGGCCCCCTGGTTTGGGCTGCACGTCGGGACAGGCTTTCAGGGCGGAGCCGATGTTCTCAATTCTATGCTGCAGACTAGGCCGAGAAGGGTATGGCTTGTGCTGTGGCATCACGAGTTTGCCGACCCCAGCGACATGGTCGTTACAGAGCTGATGCGCGTTGGCCACGAGCAAGAGTTGTCGGCCGGGTTCCTTGGCTATGATCTCCGGGCGTTTGACATTGAACGACGAGACGCCCCCGTGCAGGCTATTCCCACGCCGTCTCGACCGCTGGAGGCCCTGCTCCCGGGGGGCATGCACCTGGTCGGTGTCGACCGCTATGACCCCTACCGGGGCAAGTTGTCCTACGTGCTCTACTGGCGGGCCGACCAAACCCCGGACAGCAACTTGAGCTGCACGCTGAGCCTGGAGAGCCAGGATGGCGCCGAGTACCTTCGCGTCGATCAGGCGCTCAGCACCCCCTACTTTCTTCCCCCCGCGTGGCCGCTGCAGGTGCCCATCCGTGGCCGGGTCGACGTGCCGCTGCATGCGGACCTGCCTGCACAACGGTACCGGGTGCTGCTCCGGGTGTTCGATCCCAAGACCAATGGCAACCTGGATTGGACCGATTCTCTGGGCCTGCCGCTGGGTGAGGCGCTCCTTCTCGAGGAACTGGACCTGACCAAGTCGCAGTTGGTGGGCGTGGCTGAGGCGCCCCCGTTGCGTCTCGATTGGTCAGCCTCGCCTGCTCTTCACCTGGTGGGCACGGACCTGGAGCCGACCCGAATCCGGGCCGGGAACTCAATCCGCTTTGGCCTCTGGTGGCGACTCTCAGGTCCATCGGCTGCGGACGTGGCCGTCCGCTTTTGTCTGCGCGATGCGCAGGGCGACGAGGTCTGGTGCGAGGAAGAACCGGTGGCTCCATTCTATCCAGTGTCGACCTGGGCCACTGGCGAAACGAATCGCATCCTGTACAGTGTGGATATCCCTGCCACGCTAGTTAGCGGCCAGTATGAGCTTGCTGTCTCCTCTGGCAGTAGCACTCAGACGCTGGTGAGCCTCGACGTCAACGCCATCGAACACGTCTATGTGGTTCCCTCCATGCAACACGCGGCTGGAGCCAGGTTCGAACAGGGCATCGCGTTGCTGGGTTTTGACCTGTCATCAACAACGGTCCGGCCGGGAAGTGCCTTGACGGTGACCCTCTACTGGCAAGCTGAGCGTGCCGTGGAAGCAAGCTACAAGGTAAGCCTGCAGCTCCTGGCGCCCGGGCCGAAACTCGTCGTTCAAGATGATGCGATACCGGTTGGCTGGACGCACCCGACTAGTGTCTGGCTTCCTGGCGAGGTCATACGCGATGAGCACTCGCTTCCTATCCCGATGGAAGCGTCCGGCGACTGCAACCTGATCGTGGCGTTGTACGACGAGGGGACCGGACGCCGTCTCGTTCCCCAGGGTGGCCCTGATGATTTCCTCACCCTGGAGGGCATCACCATTGCCCCATAAGGTCCCCAAGGAACCGGGGCTTGCCCCGGACGGCAGGGTTTGCGGGGCACTGACCCCTGTGCTAATATGCTCCGCAATGAATTCCTCGACTGACGGCCGATGAAACGCACGGCGATAGCAACCTGGATGCAATCCTGGCTGACTTCGACTGACCAGACCAAACGGATCGCTGCCACGGTGCTGGTCTGTGTGGCGGTGGGTCTGGCCGGAGGCGCGCTTTTTGGTTTCCTGGGCCCACTGCTCGCCGTCGCAGTGGTGGTCGGATTGGCCGGCGTGTTGATTATGCTGCGCAGCACTCTGGCCATCCTGGCGGCCATGATCGGTGTGATCTGCCTGCTGCCTTTTGCGGCCTTGCCCCTGCCAGGGGTGGGCTTTTCTCCGACGGTTCTGGACGTTGTATTGGCCATGCTCCTCGTCACGTGGATGTTCCAGGTGGCGCGCAAGAAGCAGACGGACCTGCGCAGCTCGACGGTGGGGCCGGCAGTGCTGGCGTTGATGGTGCTGGCCTGTGTGTCGTTCGTCATCGGCCTTTCCTTTGGCAGCATCACTACGTCGCTGGCGCGGCAGTTCGCCGAGCTTTTGCTCAGTCTGGGGCTGTTCTTCCTCATCCTCAACAACGTGCGCGGCCGCGAGCGCATCGAACAGGTGGTAACGCTGCTCATCCTCGGGGGATGTGCGGCGGCGACCGTTGGCGTTGTACTCTACCTGCTGCCCGAGAATGTGACCATCCGTCTGCTATCGCTGCTGCGGGTGTTTGGCTACCCGACAGGTTCGGACGTGATGGTGCACGTCGAGAGCAACCCCGAGCTGCCATTTCGCGCCACCTCAACTTCGATCAATCCCAATGTCCTGGGTGGCATGCTGACACTGGTGGCGGCGGTAGCGCTTCCGCAATTGCTGTCACGCGACCCGCTGCCCCTTTTTGCCCGCGGACCCCGCCGATGGGGGCTGAACTGGCTGGCGGTGCCGGTCGTGGGCGCGCTGGTACTGTGTCTGCTGATGACCTTTTCTCGTGGGGCCATGGTCGGGCTGGCCGCTGCGGCTGTTGTGATGGCTTTGTTGCGCTATCGTAAGCTGCTCCTGCTCGGTGTCGTTGGGCTTGGGCTGCTCTTGCTGATTCCCCAGATGCAGTGGTACCTGGCCCACTTCCTGGAGGGCGTGCAGGGCGAGGACCTGGCCACTCAGATGCGCTTTGGTGAGTACAAGGACGCGCTGATCCTGATTTCTCGCTACCCGTGGTTTGGCGTCGGTTTCTCTGGCGCTCCGCAGATTGACGTTTATGTCGGTGTGTCGAACATGTACCTGTTGATCGCTGAGGAGATGGGTTTGGCCGGTCTGGGCACGTTCCTGGCGGCGATGGGGCTCGCGCTGCGAGAGATGTTCGGGGGGCTGCGCAGAGTGGCTGATGATGCCCGCCTTGAATCGGTGCTCCTGGGTCTGGTTGGTGCAACCGTTGCGGTGCTGGTGACCGGCATCTTTGACCACTATTTCCTCAACATCAACTTTCAGCACGCTGTGGCCCTGCTGTGGGTACTGGTAGGTCTTGGGGTAGCCGCAGCCGGCCAGGCTAAAGTCGCCGGGACCGACTCCGGCCAGCCTCCGCGGGTGGAATAGAGCGCTACCGAGTCCGCTATCCGCTATGCTATAATCGACGTCATCGAATCGAGCAAGGAGGTTCAGTTGGAGATCAAGACCAAGCAGCTAAAGCGCGTTGACATCATCGAGCTCTATGGCCGGGTGGACAGCAACAGTGCCGCGCAGCTTGAGGAAGCGTTCAAGGCCATCACCTCCGAAAAGCGCTTTCGAATCGTGGTGGACATGGAGCACCTGGAGTACATCAGTAGCCGAGGGCTGCGCGCCCTGATTACGGCCCTGAAAGAGACCAGGCGCTGGAATCGCGGCGATGTGCGGCTGTGCTGCATTCCCCAGCGCATCAAGCTTGACGTTTTTGACCTGACTGGCCTGACACCGCTCTTCAAGATCTATAGCAGCTCGGTAGAGGCGGTCGGCAGCTTCTAGTTCGGTCGACCGTTACGATCAGGTTCGCTCTGTTGACTGGCGAGCCGGCCGGTCCATCGGGCGCGGACGTGCTTGGTCCTGGGCGCATATCTCACAGGTACAGGTTGCGGGCATGACGGGTGTTTCGACGCGGCGAAAACAGGCACGAGCTAGGTTGTCGCTGACCAGCGATATGAAAAACCTGACCACAGTCAGCGATTTTGTGGCCGAATTTGCGCGCAGGCAGAAAATCTGTGAGGATGACACATTTGCGCTGCAAACGGCCATTGACGAAGCGTGTGCGAACGTTGTCGATCACGCCTATCAAGGCAAACCAGATGGCAAGATGCACATCCAGTGCCGGTTGTCCGACGGCGAGGTCACGGTAACCATCGTCGACTATGGCCGCCCATTCGATCCGCGTTCGGTGCCGCGCCCGGACATTTCCGCTCCTCTGCACAAGAGGCAAGAGGGCGGCCTTGGTCTCTATATGATGGAGAGACTAATGGATTCGGTCGAGTTCAAGTTTGATGCCGCGAAGGGGAACAGGCTTACCATGAAGAAGAAGGTGCGCCATGAGAACCTACCCCTCGGCCAGTCATCCTGACGTCTCGGTCGTATTGCCAGAAGGGCGCCTGAACGCGGAGGCAGCCCCCGCTCTTGACGCCGCGCTCTCGGGCCTGGAGGCGCACGGCGCACAGAGGATCATCGTCAACCTCTCGAGTTGCATCTACATCAGCAGCAGCGGTCTGCGCGCGATCATCTCCCATGCCCGCCGCCTCAGACAGCTCGGCGGCGACTTGAAGCTGTGCTGTCCCTCGCCGCGAGTGATGCACGTTCTGGATATTGCTGGATTGGATGCAGTGCTGGAAATCTCGGTCAGTGAAACGGATGCAGCTGACGCATTCTCGCCGCTGACCAGTGCGAGCAGCGGTCAGCAGTCCACCGGTCGAGCCAGACCCCCGTCTGGCCTCGACGATCACCCCGCCTAGAGTTGCCAAAGAGTATGGCTGAGCGCCGTCCGCTGGATTTGCGCCCCTGGCGCGGGAGCCTTATCGCCGCCTACAGCCTGGGCATCGGCATCCTGGGATGGGTGCTGCTTCTGCACCGCACGCGCTGGGCGGAACTCTGGCCCGCCAGCGGCGGCATTGCCCTCTTTACTGCTCTCTCGTGCCTTCTCAAACACCTCGGATTTCGTGTTGAACGTGATGTCACCCACAGTCTGGTGGGCATTGTGGACCTGGCGGCGGTGTTTGTGTTTGGTCCGGTTGCTGGCGGCTGGGTGGCCGCTCTTAGCGGGCTGTTGTACCTGGGCTTGAGAGCGCTTCTCAGCACGCCAAAGACAACGCCGGTCGCACCAGCTTTCGACTGGAAATCCGCCATCGAGTTTCCTCTGTTCAGTTCCGGGCTCAAGGCGTGCATGGCACTGGCCAGCGGAGCGCTTTACCTCACCCTGGGTGGCACAATTGGGGCGAGTACGACCACCTGGTCCATGCTGACCCCGCTGTCAGCAACCGTGCTACTCTGGTTCCTGCTGGACCACGCTGCATGGGGCGGACGAGCGCTTCTGCGAGGGGGCAGAGCCGGGCTGCGGGACTTTTACCGTCGCATCGGCGCCTACTCGCTGCTGGTAGAACTCGCCCCACTGCCCCTGTCGATCGTTGTTTCCCTCACCTACGCCGACCTCGGTGGTCCCGCCTTTGTCTTTTTGGCCATGGCACTGGTGGCGTCGGCATACCTGTTGCGAAGCCTCAACGAGGCGTGGGAGCGGCTTGGTCTTCGGGCCACCGAGCTGGAGCAGCTATTCCAGGATGAGCAGAAGAAGGCCCGCCAGGTGGCAGCAATCGGCACTGTGGCGCAAAAGGTGGCATCCATCCTGGACCTGGAGACCCTGTTTGGCCAGGTGGTCGAGCTGACCAGGTCCACCTTCTCTTACGACCACGTGGGTCTCTTCACCATTGATCCTGACGGTCAAGTCGTGTTCCGCACCAGCACGAGCGCGGCAATTCGGGAGCGGGGTCTGGAGGTTGCCACCGGACAAGGCATCATCGGCTGGGTGGCCCAGCATGGAGAACCGCTGCTGGCCAACGATGTGAGTCGGGAGCCGCGGTTCTGCTTCGATGAGGCCCTCGTGGATACGCGCGCGGAGCTGGCTGTGCCCCTGAAGGTGGAGCAGCGCATCGTCGGGGTGATTGACGTCCAGAGCAACCGGGTTGGCGCCTTCGGAGCCGATGATCTGATGGTGCTGCAGTCACTCGCCGCGCCCGTGGCCGTGGCGATCGAAGCGGCCCGGCTCTATGCCCTCAGGCAAGAAGAGGCGTGGACCTCCACGGCTCTCTTGCAGGTGGCGGAAGCAGTGGGCAACCTCGATTCGCTGAACGAGATTCTCATGACCGTTACCCGCATCACTCCATTGCTGGTGGGAGTGGACCGCTGCACGATTCTGCTGCTCGACGAGCAGATGCACGAGTTTGTTGCCGCTTCTGGTTACACCCGCCAGCCCGGCGTAGGCCCGTTGTTTGACGGCCTGCGGTTTCAGCCAGGCGACTTGCCTTTGCTGGATCGCCTCCGCGATTCGGGTTCGTCAGTACTTATGGAGGGCAACGCCGACCCCAGGCTGATACCGGATGGCCTGCTCAAGGCCTATCAGGTAGGCAGTCTCTTCGCCCTGCCATTGCGTTCGCGGGGCGAGACCTACGGAGCGATGATTGTTGACTATGTGAACCAGGCGACGCGCTTCACCGAGCGCAAGAAGGCCATCCTGACCGGGGTGGCAGATCAGGCCGCCATGGCGATTGCGAACGCCCGGCTGCTGGACGCGCAACACGAAGAGGCCTGGGTGACCGCAGCACTGCTGCAGGTGGCACAGGCCCTGGTGTCGTCGGCGGACCTGGCCGAGAACCTGGCCAAGATCGTTCGGCTGACGCCGCTGCTCGCTGGCGTGGACCGGTGTATGATCTTTATGTGGGAGAAGGGGTCGCAGGAGTTCGTGCCTTACACCTCACACGGACTCACCAAAGAACTGATGGCGGCTTTTCACGGTCTGCGCTTCAAATCAGGTCAGATGCCGCTGCTGGATGAGGTCGTGCGCCAGCAGGGCAGGGTGTCCGTTGAAGCCGCAGCCGACTCTTCCCTTATCCCTGAGCAGATGCAGGCATTTCAGATCAAATCCGTGCTCGCTGTGCCGCTGGTCAGCAAAAATGACCTGTTTGGAGTGCTGCTGGTGGACTGCACGGAATCCGCGGGCGCCTTTTCGCCGCGGCGGATCAGCATCGTTGAGGGCATCGCTCACCAGGCAGCGATTGCCATTGAGAACGCGCGGCTCTATGAGACAGTATTGCAGCAAGAACGGATGTCGCAGGAGCTGCGGCTGGCGCGCGACATTCAAGTCAGTTTCCTGCCCGATAGCTGCCCCTACCGGCCTGGCTGGGAGATCGCCGCCGATTGGCACGCCGCCAGAGAAGTCGGTGGCGACTTTTATGACTTTATCGAGCTTGACGCCGACTCGATGGGGCTCGTCATTGCCGACGTGTCGGACAAGGGTGTGCCCGCCGCGTTGTTCATGAGCCTGTCGCGCACTCTGGTTCGGGCCAGCGCCCTGGAACGGCGGACTCCCGCGGAGACCCTCAAGCGCGTCAACGAGCTGATCATGTCGGACACCCGCAGCAACATGTTTGTCACCATGTTTTACTGCGTTCTGAACTGGCACACTGGCGAACTGGCTTTTGCCAGCGCAGGCCACAACCCGCCCATTCTCTGGCGACGGTCCTCAGCCCGCGCCGAGCTGCTCCGGGCGAAGGGTGTGGTGCTCGGTGTCATCGAAAAGGCCGAGCTGGAGGACGGGCACACCAGGTTGGAGCACGGGGATGTTCTGGTGTTGTATACCGATGGGGTCACTGAGCCGGTGAACGAACAGGAGGAAGAGTTCGGGGAAGACCGTTTGATACAGACCGTTGCTGAGGGGAGCGTCAGGCCCTGCACGGAGCTGGTCAAGCTGGTTCGGGAGCGTGTGGCTGAATTTGTGGGTGCCCAGCCGCAGTTCGACGACTATACCCTCGTGGGAGTGAAGCGCCTAGCCGAATAGGGGAGCAGTTCTGCGAGGAGCCTCCAGATACAGAACGCGGGCTGCCCAAAAGGCAGCCCGCGTGTTTGTGCTGATGGGGTCCAACGACGTTACTGCTTGGCGACCTTGAGGGCGTTCAGCATGGGATTGTCGGCAGAGCCACGAGAGAGATCCACGTTGAGCTGGCCATCGGCAACGGTCACTGTGAAGGTGCGCACCAGCGCCCGGAAGGCTCCTCCTGCTGAGGCAAACACATCCAGGTCGACGAGAACCGTCTGGCCTTCGAGGATCACATCGAACTTGCGGGCATTGGCACTGCGTCGGTACAGCTCGGCAAAGTGCAGCTCCACTTCGTATGTCCCATTCGGAACGTCGAACTGGTAGCCAAAGGCGCCCTCGGACCAGCGCTGGGTCTGGTAGAGGGTCGGGTCGGTGGTGTTGTCAATCGACCTGCTCACGGCAAAGGCGGCGGTATCTCCCACGTAACCCCATCCGCCCGCATGGTAGGCCTGGTCCGCTTTCCAGGTTTGCGCGGCGCCATCCGTATAGGCGACATCAGACCCACAATCAACCAGATACTCCAGTCGCGGCCGGAAGGCGAGGGGCAGGTAGACAGGCCGCGCTGTGCCTGGTTCGACTGTGCGGGTGGGAGTGGCCGTCGGCGTCGACGTAGGAGAAGGACTCACGGTGCTGGTTGGTGTCGGCGTCCTTGTTGCGGTGGGAGTTGTCACCGGAGGAGGCTGGCACTGGAGTGCCAGGCTGTAGCTTCCCGCTTCGGAGCCATCCACGGCTATCAACAACCTGGTGTCGGCGGCGATGCCCGGGATGACCACTGAGCCTCCAGCGTAGAGACATGTGAGCGGACTCGCGCCGGAGAGGACAAAGGCCGCCAGGTCCTCCTCAGAAGCGAGGCTGATGTTCAGTCGGTCGAGGTTGTAGGTTGCTTTGAACTCAAAGATGATCTCAGGTCCGAGCAGCCCTGCCCCGCAAAGGCCATAATCCTGGATCACGGCCGGGCGACCAACCGTGGTGCCGCTGTACCGACCTTCGCACACAACAGGAATGGGATCCCACAGGCTGCCTGCCGGAGTGCCGCGAGGCGTGGGCGTCAGGGTGAAAGTGGGTGTGGCGGTCGGTGTCGAAGTAGGCACACTGGTCTTGGTGACAGTCGCGGTAGGCGAGTGGGTAGGGGTTGCCGTGTTCGTGGCGGTCGGACTGGGCGTAGCGGTGCTGGTCGGCGTGGCTGTCTCGGTAGGTGTATGGGTCGCGGTATTGGTGGGTGTGGGCGTATCGGTTGAGGTGGGCGTCGCGGTGGGGGTGGCTGTGGGCCAGGGGACAAAGCCAAAGTCCATCCCCGAGAGGTGCTGGCCTCCCAGCAAGTAGAACGCGTACGAACCCGCCACAGGGTAGCTGAGCGTGTACCCCGTCAGGTCTTCTCTGGTCAGGACATAGCTATCACCAGGCAGATTGGTGAAGGCATAGGTGCCGTCGAGGCCAGTGACCTGCCGGGCCAGCTCCTGGTGGTTGGCATCCTTTAAGATGATGGTTACCCCTGCCAGTGGCGCTGGTGCCGCTGGTGGCTCACCGGGGTCACGAGTGCGGTTGGCGTCGTCGTCCCGCCAGGCCAGGCCGGAGACCACGGCCGTGGTGACAATGGCCGTG
This sequence comes from Chloroflexi bacterium ADurb.Bin180, assembly GCA_002070215.1. Lineage (NCBI taxonomy): Bacteria > Bacillati > Chloroflexota > Chloroflexi bacterium ADurb.Bin180. The sequence goes on from MWCV01000010.1 coordinate 56,589, forward strand.
GGGGAGGGTGTGTAAGTGCGGCTGGGCGTTGCAGTCAAGGTGGGTGTGCGCGTCGGGGTGGCACTCGCCGTGGGCGTAGCAGTTGGCTCGGGAACATAGTACGACACGATGAGCCGCGGCCGTGAAGAGGCTTCGGCTTGAGATGAGGCGATCAACCACTGTTGCCTGGTTGTCGAAAGGCCGAGCAAGATCATCCCAAGGTTCGAGTCGGGCTCGGCCGCCCATCTCTGCACCAGATCGCGCAGCAAGGCGTTCTCCCAGGTCTGCCAGACGCCCACGTTGCGCAGGCGACTCACGGCGATATAGTCACCCGCTCGGTCTTGCTCTCCTTCACATCCGGCAACCTGCCAGGGCGTGCTCGCTGAGGCGTTGAGCCAGGTGGCTCCCCCCTCCGTCCAAGGCTTGAGCAGCTCATACAGCCCGACGTCAGTGGTCGTAGCGGGCTGTTCGCGGTAGTAGACCTGGAGTTCCAGTCGCGCTGACACCACCGTGGCATTGCGTGGCAGGTGCTGCGCCAGGTCAAAGCGCAGCAGTATTCGGTAGCGCAGGTCGTACGACATCCGCAGCTCGGGCTGAAAGCCATAGTTGGTAGTGGGCGCGAAGAGGCTGATATAAGTGTCGCGGGTGCCGGTATAGCCGGCGGTTGGCGAGACGCCTTGCTGGAAGGTGAGGGTGAGAGTCACCGGCGTTGCACTGGCTGAGGAACCGGCCAGACGCGGTGCAGGAGCCACGCCCGACTTGCCCTCGGCTACTGCGGCGATAGCCAGCCAGCCCATAAGCGTGAGCGCCAACAGCAGTACGGGCGCCAGAGTCACTGACCATCTCTTCATAGTCTACCTCGCGTGTCTGCCAGACCGATATCGATCACCGCTGAAACGCTCTCAAGATCAGAGGCAGGAGCAGGTAGTGGCCGCGCGTTACAGACGGTGTTGGCGATACTTCGGGTGTGTTCGTCTCAGTTGGCGTTGGCGACAGTGTGGGACTGTTCGTGGCGGTGGGCGTGGGCGACCGCGTCACCGTGGCGGTTGGCGTGGGCGACAGCGTCACCGTGGCGGTGGGCGTTGGTGATGCCGTCACAGTGGCAGTTGGTGTGCACGTTGGCGTAGCTGTTGGTAGCAGGGTACTGGTTGCCGTCGGCGTGTGCGTTGGAGGAATCCAGGCACCGAGATTGACGCGCACGCTGGCAGAACTGGTCACCAGAACATCGAACCTGTCGCCCGTTGTCGACGTGTATCCCATCGGGTTCTCCCGCAGCAGAGTGTACCAGCCAGGAGCCAGGCTGGCAAATGCGAACAGGCCATCGGCTCCGGTAATCAAGGGCGGGCGAGCTGGCGGCCCTGGCTCCGGGTGGGCAGAATCGTACAGATAGAGGGTGGCACCGGCCAGCCCTACCGCGTCTGGCTCCATGATCCCGTCACCGAGAAGGTCGTTCCACACCATGCCCAGGATGGTGCCCGGCAGCGGTGTGGCGGTGGGCGTCGGGGTCACCGTTGGCGTGGACGTTGGGGTAGGGGTCAGGGTAGGAGTGGCTGTGGGCGGCGGGAGGCAGTAGGCAACCTCCAGCTTGGGCCGCTGAGCGGCCACCGGGTACTCGCTGGAGTAGAACCTGAACTCCTGGCTAAAGCCGCTGCCGATCAGGAAGACTCCTCGGTTCTCTGCAGGGTTGTTGACCCAGTATTGCACGATCTCGCGCACAGGGAACAGACGCCATTGCCATTCAGGTATGACGCCAATATCGAGACTGGTTTCGGCCACATAGCTGCGGTCGGTAGCACCGTCGCCCCCTGCGCTGGCCCACGAATCGAGCGCCGTTGCCTTGTACCACGTGGCCTCCGCAGCGTTCCAGTTGCGGTGAGCGGCATAGACCCCGACCGATGAGGAAAAGGTGTCATTCTTGCGGTATGGATCCTGCGCCAGATGCAGCGTTGCCGCCGTGACCAGAGAGCCTACCGGAATGCGGCTCACATCGAACCGCAACAGGGGCCGCTTGCCGCCATTGGCATCGTTCTTCATCTGCAGGGAGATACTTCCGCCGTGGGTGACGGTCGCCTCATCGATACTCAGGAATGTGTCGGCAACCCCGGTATAGGAGGCATCCGGCAATATGCCCTGTTGCAGCCAAATGGTAATCGGGACGCACTGTCGTGTCGCCGTCGGGGTGGGGGTTGCCGTGGGACTGGGAGTGTCGGTAGTGGTAGGTGTCGCAGTAGGTGTGGCTGTATCGACCGGTGTCGATGTATGCGTTGCCGTCGCGGTGCTGGTAGGGGTTGCCGACAACGTCGCCGATGGGGTCACGGTCCAGGTCGCCGCGGGCTGCTCGCCAGAGATGACCACGGCTCCGTCCTCAACCCCTCCGAGAACAGAGACTCCTCCGTAAGTGACTTCGGTCTTGAATGGCAGAGCGTTGCCGAAGGTGAGAGGGGTGGTGAGTCCGGCTGTCCCCCAGAGGGCCTTGAAACGCACCGTAGCCACAGGGAAGGTTCCGCTCGGCTTGGGCTCTTCCGGGTCGTAGATGCCTGCGGCAAAATGAATGCGGCCCGTGTCAGTGTACACGCGGTTGCGCAGAATCTGGCTCAGGTAGCCGCTGGAGGTAATGCGGTCGGTGGGGTTGCCGGCCGCGTCTACGACCTGGAGATAGGACGGGTCAAAGAAGAGGTGTACCTCGGCGCCGTCGACCTGCTGGCTGCCAGCCACGAGCTGCAGGTCCACGGTAAAGATCTGGCCCCTGGCGACGTTGGAGAGTGATGGGTTGAGGTTGACCACGACTGTCCCTGACGACTGGGACGCGGTCAGAGCGGCTGAAGAGTCAGGCGAGCGCATGGCCAGAACTGACGTCTGCCCAAGCGCTGCCATCAGCAGAAGAGACAGGAGGCTCGTCAGCAGAACCAGCGCGGCTGGCCTAAGGGCCGAGGCCGCCGGCTCGGCGGACCAAATGCGGCCCGGCACTGCTCTCGTGATATGGGCACAGGGCTCGGACAGATCAGACTGCCCGAGCGTTGCCTCAGCCTGAACTCGAAATACCATGCCTCGCTCCTTGAACTCTGCTCTGGCGACAGCACCGGATGCTGTGAGAGGAGCAACCGCGTCAACGCCGACGCAGGACTCGCTGCCACCAAGTCGCTTCGTGGCAGGATCTGCGACTATCTCATACGAACGATGACTGGCACAAAGATGGCATACAGCTCCGGCGTCTCGGTCTGAGTGGGCGAAGCAGTTGGCGACAGGGTCGGCGCAGGCGTCCAGGTGACCGTTGCGGTGGGCGTGTGCGTTGGCGTCAGGGTGCTGGTGCCAGTTGCCGTGGGCAAGGGCGTAATGGTGATGGTAGGCGTCGGCGTAGGCGTGGCCGATGCGGTAGCTGTCGCCGTCGCCGTCGGGCTATGGGTAGGTGTCGGCTCGGGCGTGCTGGTCTGCGTCGCCGTTGCCGTAGCCGTCGCGGTCGCCGTAAGAGTCGCCGTGGCGGTGTGAGTAGCTGTCGGCGTGCTGGTGGGCGTGTCCGTCGGCGTTGATGTGGCTGTTGCGGTTGGGCTGTTGGTCGGTGTCAGAGTAACCGTCGGCGTGGGGCTGGGTGTGGCCGTCTCGGTTGGCGTCGCCGTCGGGGATGGTCGGTAGAATACCACCCACAGTTTTGGCCGCGAAGCGGTGGTGGGGTTCTGCGACGAGGTGGCTAACCAGAACTGCCGCTCGGTCGGCGATTGGCCGATCAGCACCACACCGTTGTTGGCCGAGGGGTCGCTCACCCATTTTTGCACTAGTTGTGTCAGACCGACGTCCTGCCACATATGCCATCCGGTCGCGTCCACGACGGTCGACGCTGCCGGCACGCTGCTGCGGTCGACGACACCATCGCACCCGGTCCAACTCAGGCCGGTCACCGGACGTCTCCAGGTGGCCTCATACTCGGCCCAGGGACGCAGAACTTCGAAGGCTCCTATTTGAGTCGGAACGCCCGGATAGCGCGAGTCGAACATGTAAAAGTTGACATCGAGCCGGGCGCTGGTGACCACGGCGTCACTGGGGACATGGCGCGAGAGGTCAAACCTGACGAGCGTCTTTTCGCGGCCATCATAGTTGATCCTGAGTACAGACTCACCGCCCGAGTTGCGGTTTTCGTCGCTGGAGGTGATGTAGGTATCGGCAACGCCGTTGTAGCCGGCAGGCGATATGCCCATCTGGAACCAGCGCGTGATGGGCAGGTCATAGGGAATCGGCGTATTCGTCGCCGTCGGACTGAGGGTGGGTGTGAAGGTGGAGGTTGGTGTCGACGTCCTGGTTGGAGTCGGCGTGTTGGTCGGGGTTGGCGTGGGCGTATCAGTCGTGGTTGGCGTCGCCGACCTGGTGGGCGTTTCGGTCGGCAGCAGGGTTCCGGTCGCCGTCTCAGTTGGCGTTCTGGTAGCAGTGCTCTCTGTGGTCCACGTGGGTGTGGGTGAGACGGTGGCGGTAGGCGTCGGAGTGGGCGGAGTCCCCTCTCCAAAGTAGGTGATGCAAAGCTGCGGCCTAAAGTTGGGATCCGGGTGGTTTGACGATTGAAAGCTCACCTCGCGGTTCAGGTCGCCCTGCCCCAGGAGCAGCATACCGTTGTTGGGCGCGCCGTTGGTCACCCAATCCTGTACCAGGGCAGTGACATCCCAGACAACCCAGTTCCCCTGCTCCGCCGGGATCGACGCCGTGGCGACTGCCGTTCCCTCGCGGTCGGACGGAACCGCGTCGCAGCCAGCCGCGGCCCACGGGCTCAGCCAGGTGGCGGAGGCGTGGTCCCACGGGCGATTGATGCGAAAGACCGACGCGGTCATAGCGTAACTGTTGCTGACATAAGCCAGGGAAAGGCGAAGAGTGGCGTTGACAACGGTGACACCGGGTCCAATGGGGATCACCGGCTCGAGCCGGAACTTGAGCGCCGGACGGGCACCGTTGTCGGTACGCAATCGCAAGAAGGCCTCGGCTCCGTTGACCGTGGTCGGATACCAGGAGTGCAGATGAGTATCCTGCGCACCGTTGTAGCCGGTGTTAGGTAAGAGCCCTTGGGACAGACACACCGAGTAAGTAACCTTGGGCGTGGGCGTGATGGTCGGCGTGCTAGTGCGAGTGGGAGTCGACGTCGGCGTACTGGTCATCGTCGCGGTGGACGTCTGGGTCCGCGTTGGGGTGAACGTGTTGGTCGGGGTGGCAGTGGGTGTGGGGGTCATCGGCGGCTCCGGGCCGGAGATGGTGACGCTGCCGTTTCCTACTCCGGCAAGCACTGAACCTCCACCAGAAGTGACCTCGGTTTTGTAGGGCAGCTCGATTCCAAATGTCAAAGGCGTGCTGCCCGCTCCGGTTCCCCATAACGCCTTGAATCTGACGGTGGCCAGCACGAACGTCCCGCTGGGTCTGGGCTCCTCTGGATCATAGATGCCAGCGGCGAAGTAGACGCGTGCCTGCTGTGTGTCCGTGTAGACCTTGTTACGGATGACCTGACTGAGCAGCCCGCTAGACTGAATGCGATCCGTCGGGTTCCCCGAAGCGTCCACGACTTGCAGGAAGAGCTGGTCGAAGAAGAGGTGGATCTCCGCACCGTCGATGGGCTGTGCCCCGGCCACAACCTGAATGTCAACGGTGAAGAGCTGATCTCTGGCCACAGAGGACATCGACGGGGCAAGGTTGACGTACACAGTGCGGCCTGGCGCTTTCGTGTTGGTCGGCGTCGGCGTTGGAGTGGCGGTTGGCGCGAGCGTGAAGGTGGCCGTAGGGGTTGGGGTCATCGGCGGAGTTGCTCCGCTGATGACCACTCCGCCGTTTTCCACGCTGCCGAGCACGGAGCTGCCGGCAAAGGTGACCTCGGTGCGGTATGGCAAGACAGTCCCAAAGGTCAAGGGAGTGGTGCTGCCCCCCGTGCCCCACAGCGCTTTGAAGCGAACCGTGGCCAGAGGGAAAGTGCCGCTTGGTTTGGGTTCTTCGGGATCGTAGATGCCCGCGGCAAAGTAGATGCGGGCCTGCTGCGTATCGGTGTAGACCTTGTTGCGGATGACCTGGCTCAGGTAGCCGTTGTCCTGGATACTTCCCACCGGGTTGCCCGCGAGGTTGACCACCTGCAGGTACGTTTGATCAAAGTACAGATGGACTTCGGCACCATCGACCGGCTGTGCGGCGGCCACTATCTGGATGTCGACAGTAAAGATCTGATCCTTGCTGACAGCGGAGACGGACGGATTGAGCTTGACCACGACCGTCTGGCCAGCCGATGCCAGACCAAGCCACCGGGACCCTTGCGCTGAGGCCGCCTCTCCAGAAGGCCGAGCAGCGGGCATCGCCGCCGGTGCCAATCGGAGGCCACCTGCGCGGGCCGCTGCTGGCGGGGCAACGCACAGACAGATCAGCATTAGCCCAACTAGCAGCGAGCGGAATTGCCCGAGCCCAGTGGCGGCTCGGTTGTCTTGGTGTGACACTCTCATCCTGACTCCTTCAGCAAGGGTCCAGTCGGGAGATTTCGCCTGGACAGGGTCTATGGAGCGCAGTCGCCGTGTCCGCCAAAGTTGAGCGAAAGCAGCGAAAAGTCGTTGATGTTGACGTAGCCATCCTGGTTAAAGTCGGCGGCAGCGTTGTAGCTCGGGAAGAACCCCGCGGACAGCAGGGAAAAGTCAACGATGGTCACATAGTCATCGTTGTTCCCATCGCCCTCGCGCAGGGTGCCAAAATCGACATTGTTCGTGCCGCTCGCCAGGACGATGCCGGTGCGCTTGTTCGACAAAGCGTGACTGTTCTTGACACAGATGTCGTAGGTGCCGGGAACGATTCCGGGCACGGTAAAGTTACCTGAAGCGTCTGTCGTGGCTGAGTATGAGCTTCCTCCCACCTTGACCGTCAGGGCCACCACCCACTGGGCATTCGGCGGCGCTGGCCGGCCCTGGAGGCTGACCTTACCGGCCAGCGTGGCCACAACCGGCGTGACGGTGGGCGTGACTGTCGGCGGCTGGGAGCCGCCCTTGGTCACTTCAACAAAGCTGATCCACTCGTTGCCGTCGTTAGAGCAGTAGATGGAAAAGTCGGTGCCTCCCGGCTGGCCGTTGGCAAAGCGGGCGTCGGTGATATAGAACACCGCCTTCTTCCACAGCCCCGAGTTGTCTTTCTGCACCCAGGGGTTGGCCGACCCGGCGGGGGTCGCGGCCTTGTCGAGGTTGCCAATGGCGTCGTAGCGCAGCTCCCAGCGGTCAGTGCCAGTAGAGTAGTAGGTGACGCTGATAGTGACCGTGCTGAAGCTGCCGTGGTAGAGATAGTTGTTGTCGATGTCGAAACGCATGCGGTTGTTGCCACTTGCCTGATCGGTTCGGCGGCAGAACCGGCCTACCGCCGGAGAGCCGGTCCAGACTACTCTCATGGTCTGGTAGAGCGTGTCATCGTTGGTGCCGATGATATCGCTCGTGCTCTGGTACGTGCTGCCACCGACGTAGCCAAAGCTGCCGGACTCGTACTCCTGGTCAGCAACCCACGCACGGGCCATGGTGTCGGTATAGCTTCCGCCGCCGCAGTTCACCCGCTGGGTGTAGCCCGGACCCGTGATCTGTATGGCGTGGATGGTGGGCTCGTTGTCCGCTTTCTGGACAAAGTCGATGTCGATTCGCCCGTCTGACACGGGTACGGAGTAACTGCGCACGACAGGCTTGTTCTTACCACCAGCGGCGACATACGGGTCAAAGTTGGCCGTGACCACGTTGTTCTCGATCTTGATGTCAAAGACGCGCGCGCCGGGTGTGTTGTAATAGACCTCGGCAAAGTAGAGGTCGACGCTGTATGTTCCGTTGGGCACATCAAAATGGTAGCCGCGTGTCGAACCCACGTTCCAGTCAGCGACGGTGGCCCCATTGGGTGCGCTGTCCTTCTGCGTCATCCACAGGTTATAGTTGCCGTGTTCACCGTTTTGCTGCTGGGTCTCACGAAGTGCCACCCAGGCACCGGGCGTGTTCGCCGTGGTTACGCCAACGTAGGCGTTGGTGAACTGGAAGAGGTTGCGGTACTCGTCCGTTTGCCAGAGCAGCTTGTCAAAGGCAAAGTTGTCCGGATGCTTGGCCAGGCCGCAATAGATCGCCCACAGCAGGTCGGCTTTGCTGGGCAGGTACGCCCAGTAGGTCTCCCACCCAGTGGGGACCGTGTTCCAGTAGGCGATCAGCGGGGCATAATTGACGGAAAAGCCGTGGTCAGCTCTGAGTCCGTTGTGTCGCAAGCCTACACCCAGGTCGGCGGCATAGGCTGAGAAGTCGTCCCGCTCTGCAGGCACGCCGCTATAGGTCGGGCCGATATCGAGAAAGATCGGGATCGAAAGACCCTTGGCCGCAAAGACCGTCTTGTACATATTGGTGCACCATTTCACGTACTCGACCCACTGTGCCTGGGTGATGCCTCTCGAGTCGTGGTAGTAGTACCAGTCGGGAGCTTCATCCGTTACCCAGCGGCTGCTCGGCTGTGTCTCGCCGCTTAGGCCGATACCCATTGAAACGAAGGCGATTCTGTCGCGCACCTCGGGGTTGTCGACCAGGTGCTGGGCAAAGGCGGTGACAAAGCGCTGGTAGTAGGTGCGGAAGGTGGTGTTCCAGTAGTTCGGTACATACCACGGCCCCCAACCGGGGCATACGCCAGCGATGGAGCCGTCCGCCCTACTGGTCCAGCGCACGTTGGAGTCGATACCCGTCAGCCAGGCTGGCACCTTGATGCCGCGGCTGCCGCAGTTGTTGCTGCGGAACTCGTTGAACACCGAGAACCCGACTGCGGCGAGTTTGCCGTGATCGCGCTCAGTCAGCACCCAACTGTCCATTGCGTTCCAGTCGTAGCCACCGTTGGTCTTCTCCAACTCGCTCCAGTCATAGCGCCATACGCCGCCTACCGCTGGATAAGTCGGCGGGTCATAGCTCAGAGCAGGAATGTCGAACAGGATGTACAGGCCGCGCGTGTTTGCAAACGCGGGTGGCAGCTTGGCGCGAACGACCAGCGCCGCCGCCAGGATAAAAAGAGCGCTCAGCAGTCCAATCAATACAACACGTTTCTTTGTAACCATCGTTGCCCTTCCCGGTTTGGCCGTGGGCGAAGTGCACCAAGGATCATCGCCTGTGCCAGTACCAACTTGATCACAGCAAGAACATAAGGGGCCCGGCCGTTGCTGGCGAACCCATATACGGTATGATGACGCACGGCAGCCTTGAGCGGATACGCAACCCTACACCTTGACCGCACATACCATAACCGTGGGCAGCACCCTGGCGCGGATGCTCTGCGGCCAGCGATAGACCCGCGTCGCGCTCAAGAGGCGTTCCCATTGGCAAGCGGCCCGTAGCAACCAACTGCCGCTCTCCAGAATTCGACCGAAACGGCGCAGGAACCTAGTTTCGATCCAGACGGCCTGGAAACCTGCTTCTTGCACGATGTCACGCAGCTCCCCGAGCGTGTACACGTTCAGGTGGAATCCCACCGAGCGGCGTCCATTCCAGAGTCGGGACGGAGTCGAGATGAGATAGCATCCCCCCGGTTTGAGCACCCGCCTGACCTCCGCCAGGTGGGTGTTCATATCTGCCAGGGACAGATGCTCCACCAGATGCTCGCTCACCACATAGTCAAAGCTGTTGTCGGCGAACTCGAGCTTGCGCCCGTCGCCGTGCTCGTACTGCAGGTCCAGCGAGTGGCCCGCCAGATGCTGCTTGGCGGCCCGTAGCGCGACCTCCGATACATCGATGGAGCGCACCCGATTACCTTGCTCGGCCAGGAGCCGTGAGGTCGTGCCGTCGCCGCAGCCCACCTCAAGTATGCTGTGGCCCGTCCCCACCTTCCTGACGATGGCTTGCCGCGCTCGGTCCTGCCCACGAGGATTGACGTGGGCATAGATCTCCGAGCCCTCTTGCTGTTCTTCCAGAAAGAGGGAATGGAGCTCGTCATAGGCCCGCTCAAAGTCCTCCGAGCTGGCCGAACTGATGAGCCGGTCGCGCCACTCTTGTTCTATGGCGATTTCACGCGCGGATTTGTCGCGCTGGTCACGCATGGTCATGGATGCTCTGCCCCTGGTTCCCAGCCGCCGCTAGACCCGGATAACCCGGCGCTCGCGTCCCGACTCGAGCAGCCGATGGGCCAGCATCACCGCGCGCAAGGCCTCCTCGCCGCCGATCAGCGGCTCGGTATCCTTGACGACCGCCTCGACGAATGCCTCGATCTCGGCCACCAGCGGCTCCTTACGCTTGATATTGTGACGAATCTTGCGCCCCTCGCTGACGCCCATAAGGGCCATTCCTTCCCAGTTGCCGTTCAAGTAGTCATTCTCGTAGAAGAAGAGGTCCTGGGTCAGGTAGTTGACCGAGAACATCCCTCGCTCACCGATCAGAGACAGTTCGCGGATCTTGGTCGGCGTCAGCCAGTTGATATCCAGGATGCCGACGGTGCCGTTCTCGAGCTTTAAGATGCCGGTCAGCAAATCCTCGTGAGTTGAGTGGATTGCCCTCTCAATGTCGGCAAAGACGCTCACCACTTTCGAGCCGGTCAGGTACTCCAGGAGGTTCAACTCGTGAGTGGCGAGGTCAATCACCACGCCCACGTCGCTGATGCGTGGAGGAAATGGGCCGACGCGTCGGGCGTGGATCTGAAAGATGCGGCCAAGCTGGCCAGCATCGAGCTCTCTCTTCAAGGCCAGCACGGCCGGGTTAAAGCGTTCGATGTGCCCGACGGCAAGCTTGACGCCTGCTTTTCGCGCCTGCTCAACCAGTCTTTCGCCCTCAGACACCGTCGCCGTGAGCGGCTTTTCCATAAAGACATGAACGCCCAGCGACATTGCCGCGGCCGCTGCCTCTCCGTGAAGCCACGTGGGCACGGCGATGGAGACCAGGTCGGGCTTTTCCTGCTGCAGCATCTCGTGATAGTCCGTATAGACATGGACCTTGTAGGCGCGCGCAATCGATTCCAGGGCAGCGATATCGGGGTCGGCCACTGCAACCAGAGGGGCCTGCTGCATCTGGGCATAGACGCGAGCGTGATTACGCCCCATCATGCCCACGCCGATCACGGCGGCCTTCAGCGGCGTGACGACTGTCATCGACTGTTGACTCCTTGTATGATCCGGTCCAGGTCGGCAATGGTCAAAGCGGGATGTACGGGCAGCGAAAGAACCTCACGGCTCGCCTGCTCTGCCACCGGCAAATGGTCATTGTAGCCCATGTCCAGGTAGACCTTCTGCCTGTGCACGGGTACTGGATAGTAAATCATGGTGCCGATGCCCTTTTCGTGCAGGTGCTCGGCCAGGGCATCCCGTCCGGCGTCTGGCACGCGAATGGTGTACTGATGAAAAACGTGCTCGTGACCGGGTGCAAAGGTGGGAGTGACCACTCCCTGCAATCGTTCCGACAGGTATCGAGCGTGTTCTTGGCGAGCCCGGGTAAAGCTGGCCAGCTTTTCCAGTTGGGCCAGACCTATTGCCGCCTGAATCTCGGTCATTCTGAAATTGTAACCAATGCTCTCGTGATAGTAGCGCTCCCGCTGGCCGTGGCTGCGGATCAGACGCAGCCGGTCGGCGATAGTGTCGTCGTCGGTGGTTACGATGCCTCCCTCGGCAGTAGTGATATTCTTGGTCGGGTAGAATGAGAAGCACCCGGTGCCAAAGCTACCCACCTTGCGCCCCTGCACCGTGGCCCCGTGGGCCTGACAGGCATCCTCAATGACGATCAACCCGTGCTTCTTGGCGATGGCCATAATCGCGTCCATATCACAGGGATTGCCGAAGAGATGCACGGGGAGGATGGCCTTGGTGCGCGGCGTGATTGCCGCTTCGATGCGACAAGGGTCAATATTATAGCTCCGCTCGTCGATGTCGACAAATACCGGTCGAGCGCCGGTAAAGACCGCCGCATTGGCCGAGGCGATGAAGGTAAAGGGGGTGGTGATGACCTCATCACCAGGACCGATGCCGTGGGCCAAGACAGCGGCGTGCAGTGCCGTGGTACCAGAGGACGTGGCCACGGCGTGCTTGACGCCACAGACGGCAGCAAAAGCCTCCTCGAAGGCCTTGACTCTCTTGCCCTGGGCAAGCTGTCCGGAATCGATCACCTGCAGAATGGCTTGTTTTTCTTCCTGGCCCAGCATGGGGGCCGATATGGAAATCATTGCTTGTTCCTTACTCTTCCTGAGATGTGAGGATTGCCAACATCCTCGGGATACTTACTTGACCCCCGCCAGATAGACGTTGATTGCCTCCGCAATGTGACACGGTGGGGGCTGGTATCGTGCCAAGTCGGCCGCCCGGGCCTGCGCCACGGCCTGAGGCAGTTGCTCCATGTCCTTGCACCAGACCAGGTACTCTTGCTGCGCCAAGACCTGCAGCAGGTGCTCCTGGTGACGGTCGTAGGTGGTTGGATTGACCACACAGACCAACGCCTTGTGCAGCTCGAGGACCTCCATAATCGTGCCCAGCCCGCCATGAGCCACGATCACATCGGCCTGATGATAGTAGTCATCGAGGCTCTCGGCAAAGCGGAAAAAGGCACCGTTCCTGGGCACGTACTGCCCGTTTCCGATCTGCATAACCACCCGGTCGCCCAGGGTCGGTGCCAGTTGATCCATCTTGACGATCAACGGGTCAAAATCGGTTGAGCCGATGGTGACAAAGATCATGCTAGAACAACCTGCCTTCGTACCTGGCCCGGGGATGCTGCGCCAGCAACTCGGGCCATTGCACAAAAAAGAGGTCAGCGAATCGATACAGGATACGCCCCGAGCTCGAAAGGGCAAAGACGCGCGAACCGGTCTCGATGTAGATCACCCTGATACCCAGAACCTTGGCCAGAATGCAGGCGGGCACGGCGACGCCAGGCCCCGTGCTGATGATGGCTCGCGGGCGAAAGCAGACGAGGGCCCGGAATGACTGCAACCCGGCCACTAGTGTTCGCGCCACGATAACCGGCCAGGACATCACCTTCATCCGCGGTCGTATGACGCTGAACACCGGGCCGGCGTTTTTGATCTTGAGCAGCGACAGCGCGTCGTCAGCGCAATGGATGTAGGCATAGCTATACTGGTCGCCCAGCAGGTCCACCAGGCGGATCATTTCCTTGGTGTGGCCGCCAGATCCGAGCACGATCATCAGGCGCATCGGGCGGTCCTCTCGGCCGGCGGGCGGGGCGGTCGGCGTACTAGCCATCGTTGGTAACCCGCCTTTTGCGGCCGGCCAACACGTGCTGGTAGACGGCCACAATGCGCTGGAGAGTCATGCCCAGATTGAGGGACTGAATGACACGGCGACCCTCTGTTCGCCCCTCCCGGTTCAGGGCCAGCTGGAGTTTGGCCGCCAGATCCTCGGCATTGTGCTCGCAGACGTAGTTGCCCTCCGTCCCTCCAATGACCTGGGCGACATCGCCCGTATCCGTGGCCACGATGGGCAGATTGCAGGCCATCGCTTCCTTCACGACCACCGGGGAGCCCTCGTACTCGGAAGGCAGCGCCAGCACGTCGCACGCATTCATGTACCAGGGCATCTGCTCATGCGGGACGTTGGTGGCCAGCACGAGCTGTACGCGATCATCGCTTTGGCGCAGAATCTCCACCGCCTGCTGAGCTAGGTCGAGACGCTTTTCGGGGCGCGGAATGGCGGCAAAGAGCACCAGCTTCTTGTCCAGAGGCAGGCCCAAACGGGACCTGGCCTCGTCACGCGAGGCAGGGACAAAGAGATCCAGGTCGACCCCGCAGGGCACTACGAAGGCATCCTTGCGCCTCAGCCATACCTTGTGCTGGTCAGATGTGACCGTGACCGCGTCGGCCAGAGGGGCCAGCAGTCGGCACAACAGACCGACCCAGCTCCAGGTTTCTTTGCCCCCGTGAAAACTGACCACCAGAGGGTGTCCCACCTGCAGCCGAGCGATGATGCCGCTGAATACATAGTGGGCGTGAATGAGGTCATAGCTCTCTGCCCGGAGAACGCGCCAGAAGCGGAACAGGCCGGGGATGTAGCTGAGCTTTTTCCTATTGCCCCCTACGATGACCACGTCGACATCGACACCGAGGGCGCGCAGCCCCTCGACCTGCTGCTGGACGAACGTTCCAGCGAACGGATTCTGAGTGTCGGGATACATGTTTGTCACGACCAGGACGCGCGTGCCGGTGAGCAAAGTAGCGTCGGGCCGGCCTGTGGTTGCTGTGGGAGCGGCAACTCGATCGGTAACCATCAGACTAGATCTACTCCTGCACGTAGGAAGCCAGAAAGTCAAGAATGATGCGATGCTCGTCGTCGATCATGCGGGCGAACTGGTCAGCCAGGGCGAGTTTGAGCTCGTCCAGGATTTGCGCTCGAGTCCTGGGGGTGCGATGCCACCATATCGGGTGTAGCACCAGTTGGGAGCGCTCGTGCTGCAAGAAGAAACCCCGTACGTCGCGTACGCGAAACATCATCCGACTGTCGCTGATGTAGCCAATGTCGGAGAAGAAGGGCTTGCTGTAGGCGTCGACGTAGCCCGGGAACTCGGGGCGAGTTCGGGCGGCGGTCGGCTTGTGCTGCGCAATGGAGATGATCTCTACGCCCAGGTGGGCTTGCAGACAGGCGGCCTGGCTCTGCACTCGCTGACGCTGCTCCTTGACGCTGAGTGCGTCAAAGCCGCTGCAATCGACGTGCAGGCCAATCTCGTGGCCCAGATCAAGAATGCTGCGCAGCCTGGCCAGGTTCTCCTCCTCAAGAGGGTTGTAGTAGGGAGCGGTCAGAAGCACAAAGAAAGTCGAGTGAGCGCCGAGGCTCGCATCGAGGTGGGCCATCTCGACTGCTTTGGCGATGGAAAAGTCAATGTCGTGCCGCAGGATGACGTATGGGCCAACAGCCGGAACATCGCGAAAGGCCACGATGGGCCGACCCAATCCCTGAATGAAGGTCAACAGGTCCAGGTAGCTCTGATGGCCAAAGTCGATAGCGCTCAATGGGTCTGACCTCCCTCCGGGCGGCCTGAGGCGCGCCGCTGCTGAAGCCGCTGCAAGTTGAGCAGCGGCAAAGACTGGAAGGGACGGTCGGAGAAGATGCGAATGCCGCGCCGGCGCAGGAAGTCGCGCAGGTCCTCAGCCAGAGGCATCGATGGCCCGGAAACGGTCTCGGCCAACAGGTCAAAGTGGCACCGTCCCTGGCTTTCCGGTGGCACTGGGCCAATGGCCAGGGTGATGTCAGCGGGGGCATTTCCGGCCCGAACGCTCGCGCCGCGGCGAAGGCAAGAGAGCGTGACGCGGCGGCCGCCGAACTCGAGGAGCGCTGTGCCGTCAGCAGCCAGGCCATCCTCGACGACGTTGACCCCCTTCAGCGCCAGGCTGGTCAGATAGTCGGCCAGGATGCTGTGCACCAGGGCATCTTGCTCATCTGGCTGCAGTGGCCTGGGGTAGCCCAGTGGGCCGCGGACGACTTGCGCTGGATTGCCGACGGCGAGACAGTGAGCAGGGACGTCCTTCACCACCACGGAGCCCGCTCCGATGGTGCTCCACTCGCCAATGGTCACTCCGGGGAGCACGACCACGTTAAAGTAGATGGTGGCATTGTCCTGAATGGTTACCGGTGCAAACTGCGCCTTGTAGCCTCTGAGCACAGGCTGCCAGGCGTTATGGGTGAGCAGAGCCACGTTAAAACTGATGCCAACGTTGCGGCCAATGGTGACCGGCTCGGACAGGTTGACAAAGGTACGGGCAAAGAGCGATGTCCTGCCGCCGATGAAGAGGTTGGCCCGGGGTCCCTTGGAGCCGCCGCCGCCCACGGCAACTCCCTCGTCGAGGAACACAAACTCCTCCAACTGCACGCTCTGTCCAGCCAGGCTAGTGTCAGGCCCGAGAACGCAGAAGCGCCCCAGGCGCAGCGACTGATTGAGTTCTGCTTTGAAGCCGCGCCCGAAGAAGCAACCCTGCTCGGCAACGACCTCAGGACACAGGATGAAGCTGCCCGCCCCAACCTGGCAGTCTGCCTTCAGCTCCAGACGGTCACAAACGATCTCCACGCCTTCACCGATGACCACGTTGTCGCCCAGGAGCACTTGTTGGGCGTGGACAGAGCTCCCCGTACCCAGAGTGACCCCCGTGCCGATCTGGACGTGGTCAGCTTCGATTCTTCCTTTCATCTGGTCCGACTTCCTCTCACCGTATGGCAATCGAGCTCCCGTTGTGGCGCTTGCGTCTTAGCGCCACTGGCCAGGGTTCTTGCTAAAGAGGCTGTTCAGTACGGTGTGATAATTGGCAAAGTACATCGTGAGTACCTCGTGCGCGATGCGCTGACTAATGTCTTCCCAGGAGGCGGTCCCATCCATTCTCTGGAGGGCGCGTTGTCCCCGAGTGCCAGACTGACTCTGCCTCTGGTAGGCCGCGGACAACGCTTCCAGAAACTGCGTCGGCAGGCCATCGGAGGAACGCTCCTGTGCCACACTGGCCGGGACATCAAGCCAGTAGGAGAGCCCGGGTGTGGGAGTGAGCCACCTCAGCAACCTGGCCGGAAGCGATCTGTCCGCCGATTCATCCGCAAAGTAGGCCGACCAGTCAGCCAGGGTGTCATCGACATAGCGGTCGCAGATGACGACCTTGCCCGTCCACAAGGGCAGCGAGACCGACCAGGTGTACCACGCCAAAAGCTCGATGGCGGTGAGCCAGGACCAGGCACGCCGGCGCCAGGGCGAACGAAACTGTCTCTGCCGGGCCAGGACCCGCTCCTCGGTGGAGGATGGAGTCGCATCCGGGCGGCGCGGGCGCAGCCAGCGCAGCAGCGTGGCCAGCCATCCGGCCGAGCCGCCCCTGTACCAGACATAGTCCGCTTTGAGGTGGCAGATCTGGAAGGCCGACTGGAGCGCTCTGGCCTGGGTGGTCTTGCCGCAGCCATCTACGCCGCTGATGGTGATCAGCATCGAAGGCTGGCTGTGAATGTGCAGGCGGAGCTTGACCCCGTAAGAGGTGTGGACAACCAGGTCCTTGAACCGACGGGAAGGGCTCCTGCTGGGATCGCGAATCAGCTTGGCGTAGGAGAACCTCTTGCTGAACCAGAAAGGAATCCTGTGTGGAAGCAGAGCTACCTGATCAAGGTCGCTCGCTGGTGGCAGTGTGGTGTCGGTCATTGCGGCGTGAGCCTGCAGCCAGGAGCGCGACCAAGTTGGGACTTGCCGACGGGCCTCGTCCAAGACTGGGTCCGGCAGCAACGAGCTGCCAAAGACCAGTCGCTCGGCGTGAGCCAGAAGCAAGAGCGATGCGCACAGTGTGTCGCGCCAGCCTCTGTACTGCGCAATCCGCCTGGCCTCATCCCAATCGACACCCTCGCGAAGGGAGCATCTGTACTTGACCACATCCTGCAGGGTGAGGCGCTTGTCCTCGATGAACCAGTGGGCTAGATTGGTGAGAAGGCCATCGACCGGTGCGAGCAGGTGCACCAGGCGGTCATCTGTCGAACGTCGGACTCGCTGCCACAGGGCAGATTCGTCAAGGAACGAAGTCATCCAGCCGACGTGTTCATGCAGGTGAATTGCCGACACGGAACGGCCCGCACGGAACTTGCGGAAGAGGTACTTGTGCGGCTCTTCCATGTTGGTCAGCTCGACATAGCCCAGTGAGAGCAGGGTTGCCCTGACGCGCTCGACCTCTTCTGGCCGGTAGAGCACATCCAGGTTGTCGCTCTTGAAGGGGAAGGAGGGCGCTAGGTTGGCCGGCTTGATGAAGACGCCGATGATGCCCTGCACCGCAAGCGCGTCGTGCACCAGCGCGTACTCGACCCTCATCGCGTCGAGTTCGTCCTGCTCGGCCTGCCGCGCGCGAGCGAAGAGGGGGTCGCTCCACAGGTCGACGCGGCGTTCCGCGTCGCCAGCCGACCCTGGGGAGAGGGATAGCAACGGTACCTTGTTCTGCACCAGGTATTCCAGCAACGAGACCCCATCAACCCGCGACCGGCCGAGATCAGGTTGAGGCTGCCTCTCGGGGTCGACGAGCCAGGCAGAGTAGAGCTCTTCGGCGCGCGTGGGTCCTGGTGTGGCGGGGGGCCGGATACTGCTCATGCCTGTGCTCCGCTCAGCAAATCGCTGACAAAGGCGGCAGCGGCTTCCCACGTCATGCCCTCAACCAGCGACCTGGTGCCAGCGGGAGAAGCCAGCACCGTGCCAACGACGCTGGTCAGGTCATCCGCACCAGTCCAGTAGTGCAGACCCTGGCCGGCAACGAAGGTGTCCGGGAGTCCCCCGTAGGGCGTGCAGACCACGGGCAGGTTGGTAGCCATGGCCTCCAGAACCGACAGGGGCATCTCGATGGCGGCGGTGGGCTCCTGCGCCAGAAAGGCGTACGCATCCGACAACCGGTAGATCTCTTCGACTGCTGGCACGTACTGGTCCAATACCGTGACCCCTGCTGCGACCAGATCCTGCTTGACCTGCTCATCCTGCACAGTGCTGGTGCTGGCCACGACAACGGCGTGCAGGTTCGGCACCTGCGCCAGGGCCACAAAGGCCTCGAGGCTGCGTTTGGTCTTGAGGTGGCCCACGTGCGTGACAATCTGCTCCGAGGCTGGCAGACCATACCGGCGCCGCAGTTCGGCCTTTTCCCCGGCGGCGGGAGGCCGGAAACGGGCTGTGTCGACCGCCGGCGGCAGCCGGACGGCACGACAGCCGAGGCTGGCCAGCGTCTCGAGGGTGCGCCGGGACTGGGCCAGAACCAGGTCGGGACGGGAGCGGCCGTGGGAAGGTGACACCAGGCGACGGATCAGGCTCTGCGCGAAGGGGGAATAGGGCCGCGGCTGCAGAGCGATCATGACCACGCGTGCAGTCGGCCAGTACTGCCTCAGCGTGCGCGCCCGGACAAAGCTCGCCGGAGTGGCGCAAGCCGTCGGAACGTACACGATGCCGTCGGGTCGAAAGGAGCGGATCTCTCGCGCGAGCGGAAGGCTCAGCAGCAGCCGGTTGGCTGGAACGTTGCGGATGGCCCGGTCGGGAGCGGACTCGCCGTCCGTGGTGAGGATGCGCGTGTCGGTCAGGCGCCCCAGTGCGGCAGCCAGATTGACAGCAAAGTTCTTGATCCCTTCGTCGTAGGGCCGCCGCAGACGCTCCGAGAAGAGGCAGACCCTCATCCCAACCCCCGCCTGTCGGCCTGTGCCACTGCGCGGTACACCTCGCGGTACTTGGCTGCTACGTCGCTGGTGCGAAAGCGTGAGCTGGCCTGCTGGCGGGCCAGTCTGCCCATGGCTACTCTGGTTTTCGGCTGGTCGATCAGTTGGCCCATGCGACTCGCCAAACCGACAGCATCCCCTGCCTCCACCAGGTAGCCAGTCTGCCCCTCTTGGACCAGGTCCGGGATGCCGCCCACTCTGGTAGCTACCACTGGCTTTCCAGCCGCCATGGCCTCGATGATGGCCATGGGCGCGTTCTCCTGGCGTGATGACAGGGCGACCAGGGTGCAGCGCGAGTACTCTTGCAGCAGGGCGGCCCTATCGAGCATACCCAGGAGCGAGACCTGCTGCTGAAGGGCATTGTTGGCGATGTACGACTTGATCGATTCCTCATAGGCCGGGCTCGTAGTGCGGCCGGCCAGGCGGAGCGTCAGCGGCGCCGTTGCGTCTGGTGCACGCTGGCTGACCAGCTCCTTGAACGCCCGCAGCAGCGTCAGGATATCCTTGACCTCGGTGATCGTGCCCACGTACAGAATCTGCCCCGGCAGAGACTGGTCCTCGACGGCAAAGTACTCGTCTGGCAGCGGATTGTCGATGCGGTACCATTGCGCGCGGGTCTGGCCTTCGTACTCGCGAAGCACATACGGGCTGATGGCGATGGCGTGGTGGACACTGCGCACAGCCAGCTTCGAGTAGTACGTCTCCATCCAGTAGCGCAGCCGCTCGCCGAGGCCCTTGTGGGCATAGCTGGGCGCCTCGCGGGCAGGGACGCCATGGACAGTGTAGACCGTCGGCAGATTGGCCCTCAGCGAGGCCAGCGCATAGTGCCCGCTGTGGGGATTCGCCACATCTGGTGCTACCTGACGGAGAATGTCCCTCACTCGGCCGATGGCCATGACGGTGTTAGGCAGGAGGCGTTGCCTGGACATGGGGCGAAAATGGAAGGTCAGCCCATCGTCGGAGGATTCGCGCTTCCGGGTCACTTCGGAGTGGCAGTGAATCACGTGAACGTCGAGGTCATTCATTGTGCGCAGGCCCTGTGCCAGGTTGAACACGACCGAGCGCACTCCGCCGGGAATGCGCGTCGGATCCATCGGGTAGGGTGCTGGCAGGGCCACCCTGAGCCGCGGTGGCACAGGATGAGCCACCGGCACGGGCGAGTGGTCTCGGTTGCTTTCGAGTGGCTGCGCAGGGCCGCTCACAGAGCTATCCTCATACGCTTTCCTGCCCGCGCAGGGGCAGTTTTTGCAGACACAGGGTCAGGTCGGGCAGGAAGGCCGCTACGGGCACGCCCGACCAATGGCAAACCGTACGGTCGAGCACCCGGAATGCCGCCACGTAGACCTTTTTCACGGCGCGTCTGAGCGTGCTCTGCGGCCGGTCCAGGTCAATCGACGCTTCCACCTCATCCCTGCCCTTTGAACGCACCACGGCGAATGGCTGGCCACGGAGGGCTGAGGCAATCTCAAAATAGGTCACCCCGCGAATGCCCATCGACACCAGGTCGCTCTCCGTCTTGTCCGGTTCGATTCGGCCGCGCCAGATGCCATAGCGCCGGGCCAGCCTGAGCGGCATCCAGGGGATGCCCCATAGTTGCGTGGTGTGCCCATCGTAGGGCGACAGGCGGTTCGGTGTCTCGGTGATGTAGAGGCAACCGCCTGGCTCCAGAACC
>MWCV01000011.1 GCA_002070215.1 Chloroflexi bacterium ADurb.Bin180
GGAGTGGGATCCGCACTGGGTTCAGGAGTATGCCTCGCTGGATGGGCCCGGCAAGAAGCGCATGATCTATGCCATGCTCAACGGACGCTTTGTTCGCGACAGCTCGCCACAGGAGATCGTGGCCAAACTGCGCCAGTGGATTGACATCATGGGACGCGAGGGCAAGATCGCCATCAGTGTGGGCAACATCCCCGCCGATACCCCGCCGGTCAACATCCATACCGTGGTCGCGGCGGTCCATACCATTGGTCGCCAGCCCATCGCTGCCGATGTGAACGCTATTCCATTCCAGATTCCCACTTTCCAGCCCTTTGACGAGTGGCTGAAGGGGCAGCCAGAGGAAGAGCCCATCCGCAAAGCGCGCGAGAAGTAGGCTTCACATCACGGGGCAGGTCGCTGTGGCCTGCCCCGTGCCTCCAAGCCAGCGACGGACCCTTCTCATCGGAGCAGTGACCATGTTCAAGTTCGAGCGTGACCAGATCACCTGCCGTATTGGCAGCGTCGAGCTCGGCGGGCAGCCAGGCGAAAGGCCCACGGTGCTCATCGGTAGCATCTTTTTCGCCCACCACAAGATCGTTCAGGACTCTCAGCGCGGCCTTTTCGACCGGAGCAAGGCGCTGGCACTCCTGCACAGCGAGGAGGAGGCGTCCAGCTTTAGCGGCAATCCCCGTTTCATCGACCCGGTGGCTGACACCAGCGAGGCCCTGATACGCTACATCGAGTTCCTGGCCGCGCAGACGACAGCGCCTATCCTGGTCGATTCGCCGCTGCCCGCCGTTCGGATGGAAACGCTGCGCCATTTCGCGGGAACAGAGGTCATGCCGCGGCTGATCTACAACTCGCTCTCCGAAGACTGTACGGCAGAAGAACTCGTCGCCATCCGCGAAAGCGGCCTCAAGAATGCCATCGTGCTGGCCTTTAGCACCAGGGCCATGCGCCCTGGTCAGCGGGTGAAACTGCTGGAGGAGCGTCTCCTGCCAGCGGCTCGGTCGGCCGGAATCGAGAACGTCTTGGTGGACGTGGGGGTTCTGGACATCGCCAGCGCGAGCTGGTCAGCGCTGGCCATACGCGAAGTCAAAGCTGCGCTCGGCCTGCCCACTGGCTGCGCACCAGCCAACGCCTTGTGCACCTGGCACAAGATGGCGTCGCGGGGAGACCCGCCCTACACGGCAGCGATGGCCTCGACTCTGGCCATGCTGGTCTCCCAGGGCGCCGACCTGCTTCTTTACGGGCCGATGCGTTTTGCACCCTGGGTGTACCCGGCGGTCGGCGCGGCGAATGCCCTGCAGGCCTACAGCGGTCGGCTGACCGGAGTGCGGCCGGCCAGCGCCGAGCATCCGCTCTTCCGGCTGCTCCAGTAGCCACTCTCTACTTCTGCTCCATGGGCTCCCAGTGCAGGTTCGAGCCAATGTTGGGGTTAAAGTTGGGATCCTCGGTGACGATGTACTCGCCCAGGTTGTTCGCCCAGGCGTGACCATACCCCGAAGGCAGCTCCACCACCTCTTCGCGATGCGGATCGAAATACCCGTCTACACCGCGGATGGAGCGGCTGCGGTCCGTGGCGATACGGTCCCACGCTTCCTGCTTGGCGTACCAGCCCTGCAGGTTCTGCTCGCGCATCTGCTCGCCGGTCTGAGCCAGCATCTGGCCAATCTGCCCGATGTGCTGAATGCGCTGGATCTGCCGCTGCGCCAGGTACTGGATGATCGACTGGTAGGCGGCGTACCACTGCGGATTCAACCGAAACGAGCGCATCATCGACGTGAACAGCGTCGAGCTCGCCTCCAGTCGCTCCGCCGCAGCGCGGAACGAGAATAGAAAGTCCAGGAACCAGAAGAGCAGTTCGCTCGTACCGAACATGGACTGCATGGGCGCCCGGTAGACCTCAACCATGCCATAGAGCGCTTCGTCAAAGGTCATTCCCTGCCACGTGTAGCGGATCACGATCCTGGCTCCCTCGGCCGAGCCACCGCTGATCGCCGCGTCGGATTTGGCGATTCGTGGCAGGTCGGGCTGGGGTTCCTCACCGAGAATCGAGACCCCGCTCATACTTCCGCGGTAGCGAGGCAGCAGTAGAGTGCGCAGGGCCTCCCGTACGCTCATCGGGGGGCGCACCTCGGCCCCAAAGTGGCGCGACCCAATTGGCGTGAGCATCGGCCCGCTGCTCCAGAAAAAGTTCATATTGGGAAGGATCTCAAAAGCCTCGGCTCCCTGTGGGTTCCAGAGTTGAAAGCTCACCGTTGCCGGCATGCCCGGGTTATCGAGCACCCAGTTGGCTCCCCCGCGCCAGCTCCAGCCCACCGGTGCCAGCATGCGGAACAGCTCCAAACCGGTGCCCTGGGGGTCATTGATGACCAGTGGCTTGAATCGCACCCCCTTGACCACAGATGGCGTCTCGGTGACGGGAACGCTGGCCGCGCTGCCGGCGCGCATAACCAAGCTCGAACCACAGTGCTGACAAACGACAAAGCCCTCGGTCGGCGCCGGAAGTGAGGCTCCGCACTGAGGACAGCGCAGCGCAACTGCGTTCATCGGCTCCTCCTGTTACTTGATTCTTACCAGCACCTTCTGACCTGCCACCAACTCACCGGCCGTGACGTGAACGGCACGTACCACGCCGTCTCGGGGCGCGCAAACCTCGTTCTCCATCTTCATCGACTCGAGCACCAGCAGAACCTGGCCGGCGGCCACAGACTGGCCGGCATTCACCGCCAGGGAGACGACCAGGCCAGGCATTGGGGCCCGGATGGCCAGTTCTTCCTGAGCTGCAATGGTCGGAACCGCCAGCCGTGACAACAGGTGCCTTTCGAGGCTGTCCACTTCGACCACATAGACTTTGCCGCCCACGAGCACGCTGTAGCCGGTGATCCGCGGCCCGCCAGCCGGGTCGGTGATCGGCTCAATCAGCACTTCGTACGAGTTGTTGTCCACCAGCAGCGAAAAGAGGCGGTGGCTGCCGATGTCCTTCATCTCGATGTCGTGTATGCGGTCGCCCACCTGGACTCGCCTTCCGCCATCGAGCAGGCCCACAATGAACTCGTTCTGGTCAATCCCGGCCACGTACTTCATGGAGCAACCCTCCAGCGGGCCGAACGTTTCCAGCCGCTCTGCCCGTTGCCCTCATCGTGCGGCTGCGAGCGGAGCGCCGCCTGGGCCTGTCGATCGAACATCCACGCCGCAGCGATTGCCGCCACTTCCGGCGCTGCCGGGTCACCCGCAATGACCGGCGGCTCGGCCTGTTCGAGAAAGCCGGTGTGCAGGTCGCCCATCATAAAACGGATGCTGTTCAGAATGCGTTGGAAGAAGGGAATGGTGGTCTTGATACCCACGATGCGATACTCCTCCAGCGCGCGCAGCATGCGCAGCAGCGCTTCCGGTCGCGACTCTCCCCAGGTCACGAGTTTGCTGATGAGCGAATCATAGAACGGCGAGACTTCGAAACCCTCGTAGATGCCGCTGTCGACCCGTATGCCTGGTCCGGACGGTTCGTAGAGGCGGCTGACGCGACCGATGGAAGGCATAAAGTCCGCCTCAGGATCCTCGGCCAGGATACGGCACTCGATGGCCCAGCCGCGTGGCCGCACGTCCGACTGCTCATAGCGCAAGCGGCGCCCCGAGGCCACGCGGAGCTGCTCTTTCACAATGTCGATGCCAGTCACCATCTCCGTGACCGGGTGCTCAACCTGCAGACGAGGGTTCACCTCCAGGAAGTAGAACTTGGCCTCGCGGTCGAGCAAGAACTCGACCGTGCCCGCTCCCACGTAGTTGGCGGCGCGCGCCACCTCGACCGCCGCCTGGCCCATTCTTGCCCTCAGCTCGTCGTTCAAGCCGGTCGAAGGCGATTCTTCGATGAGTTTCTGGTAGCGGCGCTGGATTGAGCACTCGCGCTCTCCGAGGTGGATCACATGGCCCTGTTGATCGGCCAGGATTTGGAACTCGATGTGCCGCACGCCCTCGATCAGCCGCTCCAGGTAGACCGTGCCGTCACCGAAGGAGGCGGCTGCCTCCCTGCTAGCGACCGACAGCGCGCCGGGCAGCTCCTCGGCCGAGCGTACAATGCGCATCCCCTTGCCGCCACCGCCCGCCGCTGCCTTCACCAGAACCGGAAAGCCGATGCGCTGCGCCGCGGCCACTAGGTCCTCACCCTGAACGGCAGTGTCGCCAGAGCCATTCTGCCCAAGCTGCCCGGAGCCGGCCACCACCGGGATGCCTGTGCCAGCGATGAGGCGGCGGGCGGCGATCTTGTTGCCCAGCGTCTCCATCGCCTCCGGGGAGGGGCCGACAAAGATCAGACCGGCGTCGGCGCAAGCGCGGGCAAACTGCGGGTTCTCCGCCAAGAAACCATAACCCGGGTGAATGGCGCCAACCTGCGCCTTCCTGGCAACATCGAGGATGCGCTCCATACGCAGATAGCTGTCGCGAGGGGAACCGCTGCCAATGGCATAGGCTTCGTCCGCATAGCGAACATGCAGCGCGCTGCGGTCTGCCTCGGAGTAGACGGCCACCGTGCGCAGGCCCAGCTCCCGGCAAGCGCGCAAGAGCCTTACCGCTACCTCGCCTCGATTGGCGATCAGAACCTTCTTGAACAACCGCTCTATCCTCCCCGGATCTTACATCAGCCCGAGCCAACACATTCTACCTGGAACCGCTGTGCACGCAAGGGTGTAGCTCTCGTCGCCTCACCTGGCGCCGGGGCCGGTACAGAATCGCTTCGCCAACCCCACTCCGCTGCGCTACGGGGGTACGCCTCCCTCTCTTGCCCGTCGACCTCAGGCCAAGCCAACCTACGCCTGGCGCCGGGGCCGGTACTGAATCGCTTCGGCTAGATGCTGCGAGCGGATATCGGTCGCGCCGTCGAGATCAGCGATGGTCCGCGACAGTTTGAGGATGCGGTGAAACGCCCGTGCGCTCATGCCGAGCTGCGACATCGCCGCCCGCACCAGGTTCTTTCCTGCCTCATCCAGCCGGCACACCTCTCGCACTTCTGCCGGGCCCATATCGGCATTGACTAGCACCAGAGCCCTCCTGGTCTCATCTCTCAGCCCCGCAAAACGCTCCCGCTGTACCTGCCGTGCTTTCTCAATGCGCTCCCGGATCGCCGCGCTCGGCTCGCCCAGCCGTTCATCAGTCAGCTTGTCATAGTCCACCCGCGGCACCTCGACGTGGATGTCGATGCGGTCCAGCAACGGGCCGGAGAGGCGCTTGGCGTAACGGCTGATCATCGTCGCCGAGCAGGTGCACTGCTTCACCGGGTCGCCGTAGTAGCCGCACGGACAGGGATTCATTGCGCCGACCAGCATAAAGTTGGCCGGAAAGGTCAGCGTGCCGGAGGCCCGGCTGATCGTCACCACCTTGTCCTCCAGCGGTTGACGCAGCACCTCGAGTACGTGCAGGCCGAACTCGGGCATTTCGTCCAGGAACAGCACTCCGCGATGGGCCAGCGATATCTCCCCGGGATGTGGCCAGACGCCTCCGCCCACCAGGCCCACGTGGCTCGTGGTGTGATGAGGAGAACGGAAGGGTCGCTCCGTGACCAGCGGCCGGTCCGACGGCAGCATGCCGCTCACCGAGTAGATCTTGGTGATCTCGAGGGCCTCATCGATGGTCAGCCGCGGCAGGATCGACGGGATCGCTCTGGCCAGCAGTGTCTTGCCAGCTCCTGGCGGGCCGCTCATCAGCACACAGTGCCCGCCGGCTGCTGCCACCTCCAGCGCGCGTTTCACGTGCTCCTGGCCCTTGATATCGCCAAAGTCGGTGGCGTAGGACACCTGCCCAAGAACCTGAGCGTCGAACCGCGATTGATAGGGAGGGATGAGGCTCAGACCCTGCAAGTGACCCACGAGTTCGTGCAGGTTCCGCACCGGAATGATCTCGATGCCGGCCACCAGACTGGCTTCGGGGGCGTCCTCGGCCGGCACAAAGGCCCGCGCATACCCCTGCTCGCGGGCTACACTGATCATCGGCAGCACACCCGTGGTGTGCCTGACACTGCCGTCCAACGAAAGCTCACCGACAAAGACCGCTCCCTGGAGGTCAGGCCACACTTGCTGAGATGCAGCCAGCACGCCCACCGCGATGGGCAAGTCGTAGGCCGGGCCGGCCTTTCTCAGGTCCGCGGGGGCCAGATTCACCGTGATGCGCTGGTCAGGAAAGCTCGCCCCCGAGTTCTTGATCGCCGCGCGCACTCGCTCTCGCGATTCCTGTACCGCTGCGTCGGGCAATCCGACCAGGACAAAGTTGGGCAGCCCTCGCGAGATGTCCACTTCCACCTGAATGGCTGCGCCATCCAGACCGATCACCGCCAGACTGGTCACCTTGGAGAGCATGCTTGCCTCCTGGAGGGAGAGTGCGTTGCTTTTCCCATTATAGCGCCTGCTCCCGTTCTGCCCCAACGCGGTCACACTTCGAACGGACTTGCCTCTGTGCTAGAATGGAGAGCACGATGGTTCAACCACTGCGAAGCATCAACCCACGGCCGAAACTGGTGGTGTGCGATTTCGATGGCACTCTGCTCAATGGCCCTGGCCCGGTGTCGCCCGCGGTCCGTCAGGCTATGCAGGACGTGGTCGATGCCGGCCACTGGATTACGGTGTGTACGGGGCGCGGCTACCAGTTGCTCCAGCCATTCCTTGGCCAGTTTGTAGTGAATGCTCCCCTGATCTGCTGCAACGGCGCTTTGATCCTGGAGCCAGACTCGTTACGACCTATCTTTGCTGCGCCCACGCCGCTGGACGTGGCTCATGACGCTGTGCGCCTGGCCGTGACGAGGGGCTGGCGCGTGCTGGCCTACCTGGCTGATATGCAGACACTCCTGTACTATGGCTATTCCCCCTTTGATCCACCGCAGACCGCGAGGTCAGGCTATCAACTGGTGCGCGACGCAGAGGTGGTTGACGAAGGCCTGGACCCGCTGACGGTCATCACCGGGCCGCTGCAAAAGCTGATGGTGCTGGCCCCGCGGTCCGGGGCCACGCCAGAGTTCGTCTCGGCCATCCAGGGCGTGGTCGGAGATAGAGCCAGGGTGGTGTTGTCCAGTCCACGCGCCGCAGAGCTCCTCGTCCCCGGCGCATCCAAGGCGGAGGGCTTGAAGCGAGTTGCCAGGTGCGTCCGGGTCCGGCGCCGCGACACCATCGCCATTGGCGATGGAGACAATGACATAGACATGCTGCGCTGGGCCGGTGTGGGCATCGCCATGGGCAACGCCATGCCGGCGGCCAAAGCTATCGCCAGATGGGTCGCACCGCCGGTGGATCAGGACGGTGTCGCCGCCGTTCTGGGGCGCTTCTTGCGGGGAGAAATCGCCTCCGCAACTTGACCCCGCACTCTTGCGTACTATACTCAGACGGCTGGACATCAGTCTCGCGCCGTCCAGAAAGGAATTCGACGATGCAAAGGCGTCCTCAGGGTTGTCTGGAAGGTTTCCTGGAACTGTTCATGCTCAACGCTCTGTTCGATTGGCTGCAGAAGCAGTTTGGCTTCGGCCGCGGAGCTTCCTGTACGGGCTGCGGCTGCGGGTTCATCCTGCTGATCATCTTTGTTTTGCTGGCCTGCAGCATCATCTTTAGCACGGACTGGTTCCGGCTCACCTCCTTCGTCCACGCATTTATGTAGAGCGGTATCGCTTCGAGCGTGCTGCATGAAGCTCTCTGAGCTGTTGGCCGGGCTGCCTCCTTCGTCGCTGGCGGGCGTGCCTTCCGGCGGCGTCGACGTTGAGGTCTCGGACATCACCAGCGATTCGCGTCGGGTCGAGCCGAGAAGTCTCTTCGTGGCCGTCCCTGGTCTTGAGCGGGACGGCCATCTTTTTGTCCCCGACGCCCTCCGGCGAGGCGCAGTTGCCATTGTTGGCCAGAGACCGGCGGCTGAAGTCGGCACAGGTGCAATCCCCTACGTCTGGGTGCGCGACTCTCGCGAGGCTCTGGCCTGGCTCTCTGCCGCGTGGCACGGCTTTCCCGCGCGCCAGATGCGCATAATCGGCGTCACCGGCACCGACGGCAAGACCACCACGGTGAGCTTGATCGCCGCCGTCCTGCAGGCCGCAGGCAAATCGGTCGGCTGGATCAGCACCGTCGACGCCCGTATTGGCAGCGAGCTAGTCGACACGGGTTTTCACACCACCACGCCAGATTCCCCTGAGGTGCAGCGTTTTCTGGCACAGATGGTTGCGGCTGGTACGGAGGTAGCAGTCGTGGAAGCCACATCCCACGGCCTGGCCCAGCACCGGGTGACTGGCTGCGAATTCGATGTGGCTGTGGTCACCAACATTACCCGCGAACATCTGGACTATCACCACTCCTTTGAGGAGTATCGCGACGCCAAGGCGCTGCTCTTCTCCGGCCTGGAGACCTCCTATCGCAAGGAGGAAGTGCCCAAATGGGCCATAGTCAACGCCGATGATCCTTCGGCCGAGTATCTCCTGGCACGCTCCCCCAGGAACCGTTTGACCTACGGTCTGAACCAACCTGGCGACATCACTGCCAGGGCAATTCGCCTGCCAGCCGAGGGCATCTCCTTCGAGGCTGTGGCCCCTGGCGCATGCTTTGAGGTCACCTCATCTCTCAAGGGGCGCTTTAACGTCTACAACATCCTGGCGGCCGTTGCCGTTGGTGTGTCACAGGGTGTCTCGCCCCGGGCAATACAGGAGGGCATCCGCTCCGTGAAGGGCATCCTCGGGAGGATGGAGCGGATCGACAAGGGCCAGGATTTTGACGTGATCATCGACTTTGCGCACACACCCAATGCACTGGACAACGCGCTCAGGACGGTGCGTGAGCTGACCCGGGGCAGGGTGATCGTCGTCTTTGGCTGCGCTGGTCTGCGCGACCACAGCAAACGCCGACCGATGGGCCAGATCGCCGCCCGCCTGGCCGATTGCGTGGTCCTCACCGCTGAGGACCCGCGCACAGAGGACGTCAACGCCATTATCGCTGAGAGCGCCGCCGGGTGCGAGGCAGAGGGCAAGCAAGAGGGCCAGGGCTACTGGCGAATTCCCGACCGCCAGGAAGCCATCGACCGCGCCGTGGCCATGGCGCGCGCCGGTGATCTGGTGATCATCACCGGCAAGGGACACGAGCGGTCAATGTGTTTTGGCTCGACCGAGTTTCCCTGGAGCGATCACGACGCAGCGCGCAAAGCATTGCAGGCACGACTGGGCCGCAGCATTCCGTTCTCCCGCTGAGCCCCAGTAGACCGCCTCAGCAGCCAGACCGTTAGCCCCTGAGCCCGTGCTCACCCGCCGCGCAGCCGCTGCCAGTCCGCCAGGATCTGGTAGAACTGCGGTGATACTCTGGCGCCGATGACCCCCAGTCGGGTAAAGATCTCCCCACCAAAGCCCTGCGGGTACTGGCCACCATACCAGCAGACGTCAGCCATCAGATTGCCCAGTCTCAGCCCCAGCACGCAGTTGCAGTATTCCTCGAGGCCCTCGCCCTGCTGCCGCAACACCATCCCCCCTGTCAGGATGGGTTCCATCGTGTCGAGCAATAGTTGCCGTGCCGGGCCGCGATGCGTTGCCGGGAAAGAGATCGTGCCCTGCAGTCCGAGCAACTGAGTTGTGTCCGGATCATTGAAAGCATGGGGCACGACATCAGCTCCGGCCCGGAAAAGGCTGCGCAGACCATAGACCGTGTTGTCGGGAAACATTGTCGCCAGAGCCCTGGGGGGGATGGGCGTGCTAGTGGGGGTCGGAGTGTGCCACAGCACCGCCAGAGACAGGTATCCTTCCTTGAGCTCCAGGCATTGTACGCGCCCATAGGGTAACGGTACCTGCGTCCACTCCGGATCTTCCAGCAGGCGCCCAAAGGCATCCATCGCCAGTGCTCTCGTCAGTGGGTCTGGCGCGCCAACAATCTCGACCTCGCCGGGAGAGAGGTGCAGCACATCTCCTTCCGCGCGGACGGACATGGTCGTTGTGGCGGTGAGTAGGCCTATTCCTTCGAGCTTGACCCGTGCCTCAAGGCAGATGCCCTCCGGATGGATGCTCGTGGAGAGATTCTGCAGCGTCAGCCCCTGCTGGCCGATGTTCTTGGGCAGTTGCTGCGCCAGTTCCTTGCCGGTCACTTGTACCAGGCGCACACCCGGTTGCGCGGTCAACATACTCTCGACACGGCAGGCGGTGGGGGTTGCTGTCGGCACAGGTGTCAGGGTAACCGTCGCAGTAGGGATCAGAGTCCAGGTTGGGCTCGGTGTCAGGGTGGGAGAAGGCGTCGCCGTGCTCGTCCGAGTTGGAGACAGAGTCGCTGTGGGCGACGGCGTTGGAGTGGGGGTGGGTCTGGCACAGGCAGTGTGCAGGGCCGCGACAATGATGCACAGAAAGCCGATCACCAACCCTGGCGGACGGACTACTCGACTTTCTCCCATAACCTGGCCTCCAGCACCTGGTCGTCGCGGAAACCTTCTAACTGGAGATAGTAACGCGCTGATTCCAGCAGCACGGTGAGAGGAAGCAGTCCGATGACCTCACTCCCGACCACGCTCACGCCGTACCTGGCTGCCTCCATCCGTACCAGCTCCAGCACGCGGTACAGCGGTGTCTGAAAGGGATCGACCACGTTCATCGTCACCTGGGCGATATTCCGTTCCTGCAGCATCACGCCCAGCGCCTTGACGTTCTGCAGACCGCCCGTCTTGGCCCGCAGCGTCCGGGCAATGGTCTTGGCAATGCTGACGTCGGGCGTGGAGAGGTTCACGTTGTAGGCCACCAGAAAGATGCGCGCCCCGACGGCCACCGCGCCTGCCGTTGGGTGAGGGTGCGCCGGCCCATAGTCCGGCTTCCAGGCGGGGTCGGCCATTTTCTCAGCCAGACCCTCGTACTCGCCGTGGCGAACGTCGGCCAGATTCCGCCGCTCCGGTCGGCTGGCGGCCGCTTCATAGAGGTACACCGGCAGTTGCAGCCTGGCGCCCAGCTCCTGCCCCACCTGCCTCGCCGTGGCCACGGCCTGCTCCATGGTTGCCTCGCCCAGGGGCACAAAGGGGATAACATCGACCGCTCCCATACGCGGGTGAGCGCCGCGATGCACGTTCATGTCGATGAGTTCGATGGCCCTGGCGCTCACCGCCAGGGCGGCGGCAGCAGCCTCCTGCGGGCTGCCCACAAAGCTGACCACGGTGCGGTTGTGGTCGGCGTCAGACGAAACGTCCAACAGGCGCGCGCCCTGCACGGCACCCACGATAGCTTGAATCACATCCTGGCGGCGTCCTTCGGAAAAGTTGAGAGCACATTCGAGCAGCGAGGCCATAGTTCCTCCCGGGTCAGTCTGTGGTGCGAGAAGCAAGCAGGATGTCGGTCAGCACAAAGAGCAGGACGAGCAGCAGGGCGTTAGCCCAGTTCAGGGCTCGCATCATTCTCAGCCAGGCGCAGATGCACACGTACAGCGCGGCCAGCGCGCACTGCCGCAGCGACCGGGCGCCAGCACCTTCCGGGTCATCGAGACGCCGGTGCAGCCAGAGTACACCGGGCAGCAGGGTGAACAGCACCGTCGGCCAAAGGGCGGCGACCACAACCCAGCGGTTCCAGCCCGTAGGCGGGTAGTTGTACGTATAGTAAGCCAGGCCGGCCCAACCAGCCGCGGCGAGCCCCAGACAGAGATAGTTGACCCAGTGTCGTTGCATGCTCCTGGCCTCCGCACCGAGTATAGACGGCGGGCTATGTCCTGTCAACCGTCGAACGCCGCCGGCAGGCGGTAGGGAATGGAACCAGCCCTGTGCTATAATCCGTCCAGGCAGCCCAATGTCAATCGCCACGGGAGACAGTCTAGCAAAGCAATACGGACCGCAGGACGTCTTTGCCAACGTCTCTTTCCAATTGGCCCACGGTGACCACGTCGCCCTCGTCGGCGCTAATGGCACTGGCAAGACGACCCTGTTGCGCATCCTGGCCGGCCTGGAAACGCCTTCGGCAGGACGGGTCAGCATCGCACGCTCGGTGCGCATCGGCTATCTCAGCCAAAAGCCCGACTGGTCGACCCCCTCAGCCTCCGGGGACGCGAACCAGCGCACGGTGCTGGAGGAGATGAATACCGTCTTTGCCGACTTGCACGCCACTGAGGCGCGCTTGCGACAAATGGAACAGGAGATGGCCGGCCTCCATCACAGCCCGCAGCTTCTCGAGCGCTATGGTGAGCTCATGCACCAGTTTGAGCTGGCCGGTGGGTACACCTATGAGCAGGTTATCCGTCAGGTTCTGCTTGGCCTGGGCCTTACCGATGTGGATATGCTCAAGCCCCTCCTGCAGCTCAGCGGCGGGCAACGCACCCGCGCCCAACTGGCGCAGCTCCTCCTGACCAAACCGGATCTACTCCTCCTCGACGAGCCCATCAATCACCTGGACTTGGCGGCCACGCAGTGGCTGGAGGAGTATCTCAAGGCCTGGCGCGGCAGTTTTGTGGTGGTAGCTCACGACCGCTACTTCCTGGACCAGGTCGCCAACCGGGTCTGGGAGATGAACGCTGGCACGCTCGAGCAATACAGCGGCAACTACAGCAACTATCTACTGCTCAGCGCAGAGCGCCGCGCGCGCCAGTTGAGCGAGTATGAGGCCCAGCAGGAGCAGATCGCGCGCACGGAAGAGTTCATCCGCCGCTACAAAGCCGGCCAGCGCAGCAAAGAGGCACGCGGCAGAGAGACGCGCCTGGCGAGACTGGAGCGCCTCGAGCGGCCTCAGGAACAGCAGGTGATGAAGCTCGCCTTAGCCAGCAAGGTCCGTGGCGGCAACAACGTGCTAGTGCTCCACAAGATGACTGTGGGCTACGACCGGCCCCTGTTGCGCTTTCCCGACCTCGTTCTGCGGCGACGAGAAAGGGCGGCGCTGCTGGGGCCCAATGGCTGCGGCAAGACTACCTTTCTCAAGACCGTTCTGGGCCAGGTGCCGCCGCTCCAGGGCGAGTCCAGACTCGGTCCGAGCGTCCACGTCGCCTATCTGTCGCAGGGACACGAGAGCCTCGACCTCAATTCGACTATCCTGGACGAAATCCTCAAGGCCAAGAACATGCCCGTGGAGCAGGCTCGTGGATTTCTGGGTCGCTATCTCTTCTCCGGCGATGACGTATTCAAGCCGGTCGGCGTGCTCAGCGGCGGCGAGAGAGGACGCGTGGCCCTCGCCATCCTCGCTCTGCAGGGAGCCAACTTGCTTCTGCTCGACGAGCCGACCAACCAGCTCGATATCCAGTCTCAGGAAATGCTGGAACAGGTATTGCAGGCCTACGACGGGACGATTCTCTTTGTTTCCCATGACCGCTTTTTCATCGATGCCCTGGCGACACAGGTCTGGGCCGTTGATAAGGGTCAGGTTCGGGCCTTTGAGGGCAACTACTCCCTGTATCTCCAGGCCATCCGCCAGCAGCAGGAGGTGGCCCGCAGCACAACGCCCGCCCGGCAACGTGATGAAGCCAGACGGCAGGCCGAAGCCGAGCAGCAGCGCGCTCTGAGGGAGCAGCGCCGCAAGGAGCAGCGGCGCGCCGAACTGGAGACGCTCATTCACCAGCTCGAATCACGCGTGGCGGCCATTAGCAGCGGACTGGAAGAAGCCAGCAAAGCGCAGCGCATCACCGACCTGTACGACCTCGGGCGCGAGTACGCCGACGTACAGGAAGAACTGCAGCAACGCCTCGAGGAGTGGGCCTCCATCGATGGTGCATGACCAAACCCAGGCAGCGAACCGAGGCACAATCGTCATCGGACTGACCGGCGCCATCGCCACCGGCAAGAGCACCGTGGCCGCGATGCTGGCCAATCTGGGAGCCTGCATAATCGACGCCGATGCCCTGTCTCGCCTGGTGATGCAGCCTGGGGCGCCAACCTTCGACCAGGTGGTGCAAGAGTTCGGCCCCGAGATTCTGACCGAGGACGGCAAGATCGACCGGGCCAAGCTCGGCGCCCGGGTCTTTGCCGATGCAGCAGCCCTGTCGAGGCTGGAGGCCATCGTCCACCCCGCCATACTGGCCGAAGCGGAGACGCAGCTGCGTGCCGGCGTGGCCCGTGGATGCCAGGTAGTCGTACTGGAAGCGATCAAGCTCCTCGAATCGGGCCTGCATCGGCGGTGTAGTGAGGTCTGGGTGGTCACCGCCCCCCGCGAACAGCAAGTGCAGCGGTTGATCGAGACCCGTTCGCTCCCCCGCGCCGAGGCCGAGCTCAGGGTCGATGCCCAGCCTGCTCCGGAGAGCCGGTTCCCTCTGGCCACGGTGATCATCGACAACTCGGGCCGTCCGGAGCAGACACGGGAAGCAGTCGAACGCGAGTGGCGCCGCATCTCGGTGAGCTTGCCCCCTAGCCCAACTGATGGAGGTCAAATGAACCTGCGCAAGTGGATAGACACTCATCCCGGATTCACCATGTGGGCCGCTCTCGCGGTGGGCATGGTGCTCATCTTCTGGTTCACCTCGGGAGACGCTGGCATGCGTCTCTCACAGCGCCTGTTCGTCGCCCTGGTCTGCGTCCTCTTGGCCGGCCTGTGCACCTGGATCGTCAACTGGGAGTAACAAAATGACTAACGGTCGTCCGCTCAAGGTCCTGTTTCTGTCCGCAGAGGTCGTACCTTTCGCCAAGACCGGCGGTCTGGCAGACGTAGCCGGCTCGTTGCCCAAGGCCATTCATTCGCTGGGCCATGACATCCGGCTGGTTATGCCCCGTTACGGCCGCATCGACCCGGGCAAGTTTGAGCTCAAACAAATCCTCCCCGCTTTTCCTATCCCGATGGACAAGCAGACCGAAGAAGTATCAATCCTGGAGGGCCAGCTCGCTGCTGACATCCCGGTCTACTTTGTCGAAAATGCCAAGTACTTTGACCGCGACGGTATCTATATGTACCCGGACGACGCGGAGCGATTCATCCTCTTCTGCCGCAGCGCGTTGGAGACAACCCAGCGCCTGGGTTGGTGCCCTGACGTAATCCACTGCAACGACTGGCACACCGCCATCGTACCGAACTGGCTCAAGACCCTCTATCACGATGATCCCTTCTTTGCCCATACGGCTTCGGTCTACACCATTCACAACCTGGCCTACCAGGGCGTGTTCGGCTACCGGGTCCTGGAGATCGCCGGCATCGCCGAGTACGGGTTTATGTACCATCCCGAGATGGCCGACCTGGCCGAAGTGGTCGACTTTATGGCGCGGGGCATCTACTTTGCCGACGCTATCAGCACTGTCTCCGAAACCTACGCCAAAGAGATCCTGACCCCGCAGTTCGGTGAGAAACTCGATCCGGTTCTGCGCGCGCGGAGCGACCGTTTGTTCGGCATCCTGAACGGCATCGATTATGAGGTGAACAACCCGGCCACTGACCCGCTTATCGCTCAGACCTTTGACGTCGACCACCTCGACCAGCGGGCCAAGAACAAGGCGGCCCTGCAGCAGGAAGCCGGGCTGCAGCTCGACGCGGCGGCACCTCTGCTGGGGATCATCTCTCGGCTGACCGATCAGAAGGGCTTTGACATCCTGGGCAACGTGATCGATCACCTGCTGGACCTGGGCGTGCAGATCATCGTGCTCGGCACGGGAGACCCACATTATCACGAGATGTTCTCTCGCCTGCCGCAGACCTATCCGGGGAGGGCCGCCGTGTTCCTGACCTTCAATGCTCCCCTTGCCCAAAAGATCTACGCCGGAAGCGATGTGTTCCTGATGCCCTCGCGGTTTGAGCCGTGCGGCCTGGGACAGATGTTGGCCATGCGTTACGGCAGTGTGCCCGTGGTTCGCGCTACGGGGGGACTGGCTGACACGGTCAAGGACTGGGATCCCAACACCAGTATGGGCAACGGCTTCTCCTTTGAACGGTACGATCGTTGGGCCCTCTTTGGCGCCATCGTCCGTGCCCTGGAGAACTATCGCTACCACGACAGTTGGAAAAAGCTGCAGATCAATGGCATGACGTCCGACTTTTCCTGGCAGGCCTCGGCGAAAAAGTACATCGACCTCTACGAGCGGGCCAGGATCAACCAGGCTGCCGAACGAGCAGCAACTGAGCAGAAGGCTGCCGAAGGATAGGGAGCGGCTCTAGTCGCGCGGCACCAGGCCGACGATGACGTGCCGATCAAGGAGCCCGATTCCCGGGACGGGCGACCAGCCCTCAAAGCGCGTTTCGCTGTAGAGGCTCAGCACATTGGGGCTGAACAGGGGCAGCCAGGGGGCATCCTCTGCCAGCGTGCGCTGCGCCTGCCGCGTCAGGTCGAGCCGCTCCCGGTCGTTCCTGGCCTCCAGCAGCAGTTCGACGGTGCGGTCAAAGGCTGCGCTGGCATACCCGGCATAGTTCCGCCCTACGACCCGGCCGCCCCGCAACTCGCCCTGTGAAGTGTGAAAACAATCGTAGAGCGCGCTCTGCTCGACCAGGTCAAGCTCGGTCAGGACCGCTTCAAAAGATCCACCCATTAGGGCCGGCAGAACCTGCTCTGGTGCCACTGGCACAGCTTGGGCAGCGATGCCCACCGCCTTCCATCCGGCCACGATCAGCGAGGCGATCTTTTGCTCTGTCTCCACCTTGGCGCAGAGGATAGGAATGAGCAGGGCACTGCCATCAGGCCGTTCGCGAATACCGTCCCCATTTGTATCGCGGTAGCCGGCGGCCTCGAGCGCTTCCACCGCCGCCTGCGTGTTGTACGCCGGAGCAGCCCGGCTCGCGTCGTGCCATTGCGACGAGGGCGCAAAGGGGTCACTGGTTGCTGGCTCAGCCAGGCTGAACGCAGCCTGCCTGATGATGCCGGCCACATCCACCGCTTTGGCCAGTGCTGTTCGCAACCGGGCATCGTCGTACGGTGCCAGCCGCAGGTTGAACAAGACCACCCGCTGCTTTGCCCCGGCAGCCTGATTCCAGTGTAGGCCAGGATACTTGTCGGCATGATCGCGCACGTCGGCGACCATCGCCGGCTGTGCGTCCCAGCCCAGGGCGTCCACCCGGCCCTCGTTGAGCTCTTGCAGCGCCCTGGTCTCGTCGCGCACGATGTCAATGACCAGCGTCGCCACGGTCGGAGCTCTGGTCGGGTGCCTCTGGCTGTTGCGCAGCACCAGCCGCTCTGCATCGGTATAGAACTCAAGAACCAAGGGTCCGCATCCGACCGGGTGCTCCAGGTTGGCATAGGTCGCCGGTTCCGGGACCGCCTGCCACAGTGCCGCCGGCACGATGGGTACACGGGTGCAGACCTGCCGCAGGATCTCCTCCCTCGTGTCCAGCAGCGTGAGCTGGACCTCTTGGGGGCTGATCGCTTCGACCCGGTCCACTGCTGCGGCAATGTCCGCCCACCCGGGCAAGGTGCCTCGTCGTATCAAACCAAAGGTAAAGACCACATCCGCAGCCGAGACCACTGCCCCATCATGCCACCTGGCCGCGGGATTCAACCAGACGGTCAGCCTGCTGCCCTCGCCGCGCAAGTCCCAGCGCTCGGCCAGGTTGGGCAGGAATCCCCTGGCCGGCTGGTAGTCCAGGAGGCTGTCATAGATCAGCCGCGTTACAAATGCTTCGCTGTCGTTGGTGGTTGCGAACGGGTTCAGCGAGCGGATGTTTTCCCTCACCGCCAGGTGTAGCTCACCGCTCACGGCATAGGCCTCCGGGACTGGCGTTGGCGCCGGGGTGACCGGTGCAGGGCTAGACTCGGCCAGAGTCGGGCGCGGTGCTGGCACGCTGACGGTAGGAGTCGCGGTCCTGCGCCGGGGAGGGGCGGCGCAGCCAAAGAGGGCGCAGACACACAGGGCCAGCGACAGCCAGAATCTGGAGGACCGCGCGAGGTTAGGGGCTAGGT
Source organism: Chloroflexi bacterium ADurb.Bin180 (assembly GCA_002070215.1). NCBI lineage: Bacteria > Bacillati > Chloroflexota > Chloroflexi bacterium ADurb.Bin180. Next base: position 17,724 of record MWCV01000011.1, read on the forward strand.
GCTTGATCAACATGCAGCTATGCTCGACTCGATGTTAGCATAGGCGAGGTGACGCTGTCAAAGCCCCGGCCTTTTGCCGATTGCCCGAGGGCGTGCTACCATACCGGCCAACCTGACGCTAACAGAGGACCTATGACCGACAAGTCAATCGCCAATCTCGACGCCCTGGTTCAGGCTTTGCCCGAAGCCAGCCGGGAGCGGGTATCCCGCATCTATCGCATCGATACTTCCACCGGCGAGATCAAGCCGCCCCCGTCAATGCGGGACTGGATTCGCCGCCAGTTCGGCTCATTGGAGACCGTGCAAAAGCAGCGCATCGTCAAGGTGACCAACCTGATCACCCTCGAGGGATCCCTGTTCAACGAGCTGCGCGCCAGCCGCCCGATGGAGGCCGGCAGCAACGACGAGTCCCTGCTGGAGGGGATCAACCAGCCAGGTGACTTGTTCTGCAGCCCGCTGGATAACACGCCAGAGGACGTCTTTGGACGAGTGAGAGGCAAGCATTGCGTGACGGCGTCGAACGTTGCCAAGTGCGACGGCTTTCACGGGCTCGTGATCTTTGACGAGCACAATCCGCTGCGCTTTTCCGCCGAACAGGTGGCTGACTATTTCGACACCGCCCTCCAATGGGCCAGGATGGCCCACTGCGCGGACGCGGAAGCGCGTTACTTCTTCCTGCTGTGGAACTGCCTGTGGCGCAGCGGGGCATCCATTCTGCACGGCCACATCCAAATGACGCTGACCCGAGGCATACACTACGCCAGGGTCGAACACCTGCGCCGGGCTGCTCTGCTCTACCGTATCGCCCACGCATCGGACTATTTCGACGACCTCTTTGCCATTCACGAGGACCTGGGACTGACCGCGAGACACGGACAGACGCGCATCCTCAGCCACCTTACCCCAACCAAAGAGAAGGAAGTCTTGCTGCTGTCCAAATGCCTGGATGACGACCTGAAGATGGCGGTCTACCGCATCCTCTCCTGCTTTGTTCAGCAGTTGGGGGTACGTTCGTTCAACTTGGCGCTCTACATGCGCCCGATTGATAGTGTGCCAGAGGACTGGCAGGATTTCCCGATGGTAGTGCGGATCGTGGATCGCGGCGACCTCAGAAGCAAGACGGCAGACATTGGCGCGATGGAGCTCTACGCCAGCAGCGTCATCAGCAGTGACCCCTTTGCCGTCGCCAGAGCCGTGCAGGCGGCCGTGGCACCCGCCGCCCCACCCACCGCAGGCTGACAGCCCGGCAAGGTGGAACAGACGGCCTATCGCCTGACAAGCGGCAGAAAGAGCGCAGTGGTTGGCATGACCGTGGTCGGAGTAGCGGTTGGCGTTGCTGTCACTATGTAAGTAGCAGTCAACGTTGGCGTGTGGCTGGAGGTAGCCGTGGGCGTGTATGTCTCGGTAGCGGTAGGCGTGCACGTCTGAGTAGCGCTGACGGTGGGCAGAGTTGTGGTCCATTCGCCGGCCAGTTCGGCCACGGTGGCCACGCTGACCCGGGTGAACTCGACCATCATGTAGGTCTGCATGTTCGATAGCGTGTCGCTCGTCGAATGGTAGTAGGGGTTGAAATCGTCGAAATCCTCAATGCCCAGCACCGCCGGGTAGCCCACGTTCCAGAACGAGGCGTGGTCGCTGCGATTGGTAGCGCCTGAGGTAAGCTTCTGCACCTGCAGTTGTACCCCGTATTCCGCCACATTGGCAATCAGCGCGTCGGCCAGGGCAATGGATGCCGGGTCGAGGCCAGCATGCACTTCGACGATATGGTCGCCTGGCGGCACTGACTCGTAGCCGATCATATCGAGGTTGATGACCCCATCGATCACGTCGCCGCGTGCCGCAGCCGCGCTGGCGTAGTGAGCGCTGCCAATCAAGCCCTGTTCCTCGCCGGAAAACAGCACAAAGCGTATGGTGCGGTCGAAGGTGCGCTGGCTGAGGATGCGCGCGGCCTCCAGCACCCCGGCCGAGCCGCTGGCGTTGTCGTCGGCCCCCGGGGCAGCGATGAATGGCGTCCGCGATGTCGAGTCAAAATGCGCGCAGAGGACCACAATGTGATTACTATTCGGGCCTGTGCCAGGCAGTTCGGCCACGACGTTGACCATCGGGTACCCATTGAAGCTAAAGGGATCGCTGCTCACCGTGAGGCCATAGCCCGACAATTGACCCCGGATATAGTCAGCGGCTTCGGTCAGGCCGGCTGTGGCGTAGGAGTAGCGCGTGCCCAGCGCATTGCAGTAGGCCTGCTGGTCATCGTCCTGCAGCTTGCACACATGGCCAACCAGAGAGGCAGACGACACGGCATCGACCATAGTCTGGATGCTGCCGCTGTAACCGAGCCTGCTCTGTTCGACCATCTGCCGGGCCCGGTCGCCGCGGGGGATCTTCATGGCCCGTGGCAGCTTGACCAGGCCGATTCCAAGCGTTGGCAGTCTCTCCAGATCCAAGGCGCTGGCGCGCACGATCTCTATGCCAGCCTGGTATGGATAGTGAACCAGCCCATCAAGCGCCTCGTCCCCCATCCCTGCCGGCACGTAGGCCAGATAGTAGCTGTCGGTATCGGGCTCTGCGTCGAGCAGACGCACCACCCCGCCCTCCGAACGCAGCCTGGAGACCTGTTCGTCCGAGGCCAATGCCGCCAGGACCCCATCCTGATAGTTCAGGATCTGCAGCCCTCGCGAGGCCAGACCCTGAAGTTGCTCCCAGCCAGTGAACTCTACCGTGACCAAACGGCGCGGTGTCTGCGCACTGGCCAGGGTTGCCAGCAAGGCCATCAACAGCAAGGCGGTTATGACCGTTCTGAACCAGCGCATCGTCCCCTCTTTGCAGTCAGGATGGGTTCATTTTATCGTCCACGCGGGGCAGGTCAAGAGATCAGTCTGGTGAGACATTGGTCACTTGACAAACTGGCAAATCGGCTATACACTAGTGCATAGGGTAGGGGGGTATTCTACACATTCTGAGGAGATAATGATGAAGAAAGAACCGCTGCATGTAACTGACGCAACCTTCCAGAAGGAAGTACTCGAGGCGACTTTGCCAGTCCTGGTTGATTTCTGGGCTCCCTGGTGCGGGCCCTGCCGCATGCTCGCCCCGGTCATCGACGAGCTGGCCGGTGACTATGACGGTAAGGTGCTCATCGCCAAGGTCAACACCGACGAGAATCACGCCGTCCCCGGCAAGTTTAGCATCATGGGCATTCCCACCGTCATTCTGTTCAAGGGCGGCAAGGAAGTGGAGCGCCTGGTTGGTGCTCGGCCAAAGCAGGCCCTTGCTGAGCGTCTCGACGCTTTGCTCAAGTAGCCATCCACTGGCCCGCGAGCAGCGTTGCGCTTGACTTTCGGGTAATGGAGTGAAATCGTGCCGATCTACGAGTACCAGTGCGATACCTGCCACGCCAAATTCGAAAAGTGGCTGAGGAGCTTCTCCAGCGAGGAACCGGTTCGCTGCCCCAAGTGCAAGAGCGAACACGTCAGCAAGGCCATCTCGTTGTGCGGCAAGAGCGGCGCTGCCGGAGACTATGGCAGCGCCGGCGACTCTTGTGCGCCAGCGGGTGGTGGCTGAGGAATCCGGCCCTGAGAGCCGTGCGCTCTCACACCAGAGGATTGCCGAATGGCTGTGCCTGAGGACGTTCAACAGCAACTGTTGTCGCGCCTGAAGCGCATTGAAGGTCAGGCTCGCGGCGTACAGCGCATGGTCGAGGAGCGCCGGGAGTGCAGTGAAATCATCCGGCAGCTCGCTTCCATTCGCGCCGCGACCCACAGTGCGAGCCTGTTCCTGCTCAAGCACTATGCCAAGGAATGCGCCAACATTCCGCCTGACACCGCTGAGGGGCGGCAACCGCTGGAGGATCTGATCGAGCTCCTGCTGAGCGCTTCCTGAGCCGTCAGTCTGGCTCTTGCCAACACCGGGTCGTCACGATTGCCCGGTGTTTCCTTTTCCCTGGGCCAACAGGGTCTGCAAGATCAGGATCGCGGCCTGCTTGTCAAGGGGCTGGTTGTTGTTGCCGCACTTGGGTGACTGAATGCAGCTCGGGCAGCCCTCCTGGCAAGGACACTCCTGGATGGCCGTCAGCGTCGCCGACCACAGCTCGCGCAAGAGCTCATAACCCTTCTCGGCGATGCCGATTCCGTCCGGCAGCCCATCGTAGATAAACACCTGCGCCCGGCCCGTGTCGGGATGCAGCGGCGTGGACAGCCCGGCGATGTCCTGTCGGTCGCACATCGCAAAGAGCGGCAGGATGCCGATGGCCGCGTGCTCCAGCGCGTGCAGCCCACCGGCGATATCCAGCCCCCGGGCGGTCACCCTCGCCAAAACATCGACGGGCACATCAAACCAGACTCCCGTCGTCACGTAGGATTGTTCCGGCAAGTCCAGGGGCTCATCCAGCAGCACCTCGCCGGTCAATTGCTGCAACCGTCTGTATCCCACCACCTGCTGTGTCACCAGCAGTTCACCAAAGCATACCTCACTCGGACCGATCCGCTTGGACTGCCGGGTGTCATTCACCCGTACCGAGTTGATCTCCCTCGGCTCTGTGTAGTAATCCAGCTCGGCTGGAGTCGCATAGGCCAGCCCATGCTCGAGATCCAACCGCTCAATCAGATACGACTCACCCTGATGCAAGTACACCGCCCCGGGATAGACGCGCCCCAATGCGGTGGTCTCTTCGAGTTCTTCCATCATGGTCATATCGCTAGACGTATCGAGCACGGCGATTCTGTGAGCCGATACGGAACGCAGGCTCACTGTCTCGGCAGGATACCCTCTGCCCGCAAAGAACCAGCGTTCGCCGCGGTAGACCAGCACCCCCTCGCGTTCCAGCTCAGCCACTGTTCCTGAATAGCCCGCGCCGAACAGGGCCTCATCCTCGCTGGTCAGAGGCTGCTCGTAGGCGGCGCAGGGCAGATGCCGGGCCAGAATATGCCTGTTGTCTGGGGCAATCAGTGCGTGTTCCGGTGCCCGGCCAAAGAGCGCCTCCGGGTGATGCATCAGGTACTGGTCCAGCGGATCATCCAGGCCAATGAGCACGTTCAGCGCCTGGCGCCGACCTCGCCCGGCGCGACCGGCCTGCTGCCAGGTGCTGGCGATGGTGCCCGGATAGCCAACCATAATGGTCGCGTCGAGGTGGCCCACGTCCACGCCCAGTTCCAGGGCCGACGTGGCCGTGACTGCCAGCAACTCGCCCGAAAAGAGTCCGGCTTCGATCTCGCGCCTGAGTTCCGGCCTGTAGCCCCCGCGATACGACCGCACCAGGGGCGCTAGCTCCGGTGCATCCTTCTCCAGCCGCTCGCGGGCATACTGCAGGATGAGTTCTGCCGTCCGACGCGCCCTGACAAAGGTGATGTTGCGCAGGCCACTCATCACCATCTCTACCAGCAGGTTCGTCGCCTCGATGTTGATGCTGCGGCGTTCCATCAGCAGCGCATCGGTGATGGGCGGGTTCCACAGGGCAAACTCACGCTCGCCGCGCGGCGAGCCGTCGTCATCCACCAGCACTGGCGCCCTGCTGGTGAGCCGCTCGACGTGCTCCCTAGGGTTGGCAATGGTGGCCGAGCAGCAGATGAACTGGGGGTTCGAGCCGTAAAAGTGGCACATACGCAGCAGCCGGCGCAGCACACAGGCTACCTGTGACCCAAAGACGCCGCGGTAGGCATGGGCCTCGTCGATCACGATGTACCGCAGGTTGGCCAGGAACTTGGACCACAACGAATGATTGGGCAAGATGCCCACGTGCAGCATGTCCGGGTTCGTGAGCAGGATTGAGGCTGATTGCCTCAGCCTGCGCCGCGTTCCCTGAGGCGTGTCCCCGTCGTAGGTGCCATAGAGCACCTTACCCAGCGTATCCTGAGCAGTAAGGTCTCCCAGCACGCGCAGTTGGTCCTGGGCCAGGGCCTTGGTCGGGAAGAGATACAGGGCCCGCGCCCGGGGATCGGCCAGTAAGGATTCGAGCACCGCAACGTTGTAGATCAGCGTTTTGCCGCTGGAGGCAGCGGTCGAAATGACCACATCCTGGCCCGCCGCCACGGCATTGATCGCCTTGGCCTGGTGTACATAGAGCTCTCTGATGCCGATGCCTTGCAGTGCCTGCTGCAGCGCCAGCGGCAGTTGATGCTCCAGGCGGCCAAACCGCGCCTCGCGAGCGGGGAGATGCTGCAGGTGCTCCATCTGCCCGCGATAGTCCTTGTTCGATTGCAGCCGCTCGATGAACTCCAGAGGAGTCACCCTGTTGCACTCCCACAGCGCGGCCGTCGCTCGGCGCGCCCCAACCTCACGAGCCGGGGCCATCCAGATGCAACCTGACTCGGACAGTGCCAATCTCCTTGCCTTTGAGAACAAATCTCAGCACGTGCGCATCCGCACTATCCAGGGCCAACTCACGTACGTTGTCCTCTTTGAGATCCACCAGCGAGGCTGACTCCACGGGCCACAGGAAGCTCAGCCGGGCGGCGACAGGCCTGACCAGTGGGTTGTACACCCGAATGACCAGGCCAGACCCATCCTCAGCCGCCTTGACGGCAGAAAGAACCAGCCCCTCGCCTTCCAGGGTCAGGAAACCGCCGGACGCAGGCAGTGCACCAGCGTGCACCGTGGTCTGCACCGCCCGGAGCGGCAGGTTGAACGCCAACGCCTCACTGTGGCAGGTCTGCCAGTTGCCCTGGTGTGGAATCAGTGCATACTCGAACACGTGACGCCCGGGGCACTGTGCTTCGGGGGTCTCCAGGGCTGGCCCGGCGTGGCCCTGGCGGCAGGACATATCGTCGCGCGACAGCCAGCCCACGCAGCGCAGCAGGGTCACGGCGAGAGTCGCCCGGCCCTGATCATCGAGCTGCGCACCGAACTCTGGAAGCCCGCGGTTGGCTACCATCAACCCGCTCAGACCGTCGCTGGCATCGACAAAGGTCCCCTGCGGGTGCGTGTTCACCGGCTGCTCAACCCAGTCCGCGGTATCGGCCGGCAGCGCAATGGGACGCCGCACCACGTCAAACGTGCTCTCTGCCTCGGTCCAGGCTGTGCGCACCGGCGTGGGGAACACTGCGCTCAAGCGGTGATCCTGTACCCGGTTCTCGACCTCCGTTCGCACGTCTAGTCGGCGCGCTCCCGGGCTGAGGCTATACTCAGTTTGGATTGGGACAAGTATCGTTTCCTCGCTGCGTGACGCCCGGTCTGCGCTCAGCGAGACCGGCACCTGGTACTCCTGTGTAACACGGATGCACCAGCGCGCTGGCCCTTGCTCGATCCACTCGAGGCGCGGAGGCCGGACGGAAGCGCTGACCAGCAGGTCGGCCTCGGGCGCGCAGTAGTTGTATTCGTCGCCGCGGTCGCCTCCATCGACAAAGCGATTCAGCCCGGCAAAGACAACGCCAGTCGTCTTGTCCCGCAGGCACACCGTACCATCCTCCGGGTCGATCGTAGCCGCGACGAACTCGTTCTCGAGCTGCCAGACCTTGTCGCTGTGGTCCGGTACCGGCGAACCGTGCTGCGACTGCGCTGGCCGAAGGTAGTAGGTCGAGTAGCCGCAGCCGGGCACGTCTCTGGCCAGAAAGTGCACCGTGGCCGTAGCGGTGAGGTGGGCTCGGGCTGAAAAGGCCTGCAAGGTCGAATCTGCCAGCAGCCCGGCCAGCTCCACCTTCACCTGGTCGAGCAGCTCCGGTTCAGTAACGCCGCCTTTCATCAGGGTCACATCAATGTCCGCGCCACCCTGGCGCTTTCTGACCTCGACCTCCTGCAGGGACAGGCCCAGCCCGGCCAACATCGTCACCATATCGGGCAGGGCAACCAGCTCATCCCGTCCGAACTGCATCGAGGCGTACTCTGTGCCCGGATGGATCTCCGCCTGATGTGGAACGACCTGCCCGTCGGCCGAGAGAACGACGAACTCCTGCAGGCTTCCAGGAAGCTGCACGTCCACCGTCACCACCTCAGTGCGACTGGCCGGCAGCGGGTTGAAGACCACCACCGCCAGGGCCCGCGACGCAGCACCAGACACGGTAGTGTCCACCTCTTCGGCCAGGGTGGCCAGGCTGCTGGCAGAGACCTGCTCCGCGATCTGCTCAGCCCAGTCAAAGCGCGTTGCCATCTCGCGGTGGACCTGGTCAATGCCGCAGCCACAGATCGAGTCGTGCGGATGGTTCTCGAGCAGATAGCGCCAGGCCTGCCACACCGCCTGGCCCCGGAGCCAACCAGCGGACACGTCTCCCCCCGCCACTGCGGCCCAGGCAGAGAAGGGTTCCGCCCAGTACGACAGCAGGTTCTGCACATGGCCGTTGCGTTGCTTAATCCACATACGAGTAGAGAGAACGCCCGGCAGCAGGTGATGCCTCCTGGGCGAGCGCAGCTCGCCCTTGACCGTGGTCAGAGTGCTGAGGTCCCCTCCCCGGTCCCGCGTCACCGCGTCGACATAGGCCGGCAGGGTGCTGTGCAACAGCCTCAGGTCAGGCGCCGCCTGGCCCGCATAGGCCATCATCGCCGGCAGTTCTGGCACTGGCTCCATGTGGTCCACACCGTTCATCAGCAACACGTTGTCGGTCGTACAGAATGGGGCCAGTCGTTCGGCCAGACGACGCACCTCGCGCACAAAAGCATCCCCATCCTGAACCGGCAGGCGCGCCGCATTGTCATAGCCGTCGCGCAGATAGCAGAGGAGCACCGAGCTGCCATCTGGTGACTGCCACAGCAGCTCGGTAGGGTGGTCGTCCAGGCCGCGGCGCAGGGCAGCGCTGGCCAGGCCAAAGCCACGCAGGATCTGCGGCATCTGCGAGATATGTCCGAACGGGTCGGGGATGTAGCCCACCCGCATTTCACCACCGAACCGCGCACAGGTTCGATGCCCCAGCAGCAGGTTGCGCACGAGGGCTTCGCCGCTGACCAGGAACTCGTCAGGCAGCACGTGCCACGGCCCGATGAGCAGACGGCCGCTCTGAATGTGCCGACGGAGATCGTTCTCTCGCTGGGGGCGGATCTGCAGGTAGTCTTCCAGGACGATCGTCTGGCCATCAAGCATGAAAAAGCGGTAGGCGGCGTCGGTCTCGAGGATGTGCAGCAGCTTGTCCATCAGGCGCACCAACCGCAGACGGAACTGCTGGTACGTCTCATACCACTCGCGATCCCAGTGGGTGTGCGAGACGACAAAGGCGGTTCTGGTCATGGTTCCCTCCTGCCCGCAGTGCGCCGGCTTTCACCGCCCTCGACCGTGGCGCGGGCCAGGTGCCCACTCCATGGTCAGGGGGATAGCTACATCCGCTGCTCGGTGCTGCTCAGTGGTCCGAGAGCCCGTCTACCGTCTCTTTGTCCAGGCGCCTGGCAAGCTGCACCAGCAGTTCCAGGGCATGGTCATAGTCTTCCCGGTGGAGGATGCCGGCGTGGCAGTGGATGTGGCGTGTGGGCACGCCGATGACCACCGTGGGGACACCCTCGTTGTGCACGTGAATCATCCGGCCATCGGTCGCCCCGCCGCGCATGGTGGAGAACTGCAACGGAATCTTGTTCTTCTCCGCCACCGCGATCACCAGGTCGCGCAGGCGCAGGTTGGGGATCATACCGGCATCGTACAGCAGCAGGCTGGGGCCTTTGCCCAGCTTGATGGCCGATTCCTCAGGCTTGATGCCGGGCACGTCACCAGCGATGTCGACCTCGAGGATGATGGCCACGTCGGGATTGATGTTGTGCACGCTGGTCTTGGCACCTCGGGTGCCGACTTCCTCCTGCACCGTTCCGATACCATAGATTGTATTGGGGTGATCGCCTTTGGCCAGCCGCTCAAAAAGCTGAATGAACAACGCACAACCCACCCGGTCGTCCCAGGCCTTGGCCATGTAGGTTTTGCCGGGGGACAGCATGGTGAAGGGGCTCACTGGCAGTATCGGGTCGCCAGAGCGCACGCCGCTGCTCTTGACCTGTTCGGCGCTGCTCGCGCCGATATCGATGTACATATCCTTCTTCTCGACCAGCTTCTTGGCTTCTTCGGCTTCCATCAGGTGCGGCGGCTTGGCTCCAATGAGACCTGGCACGTCGCCAGAGTAGGTCTTGATCGTCACGCGCTGCCCGAGCATGACCTGGTTCCACCACCCACCCAGCGGCACGAAGCGAATGAAGCCATCGTCGGTGATCATGCTCACCATAAAGCCGACCTCGTCCATGTGTCCGGCCACCACCACGCGCGGCGAATCGGCTCCGCCCTTCTTCACCCCGATGATGCTGCCCAGACGGTCGTGTTCGATCCTGGCCACGGGTTCGAGGTGCTTGCGAATCACCGCCCGTGCCTCGCTCTCATAGCCGGGAACTCCCGAAACCTCGGTCAGTTCCTTGAACAGCTTTTCCGTAGCATCCACTCTTGCCTCCTTGACAACAAAGGTTGTTCCCTGAAACGCCTCACGGGGTCACGAGCAGAGACATGCCCCTGCCACGTCCAGCCCGATAACAGAAACGCACCAGAGTCCTGACGAATTCCTGCAGGCAGGTATTTCTTCCATCGGGCCGGATGCCGACGCTGCGAGGACGCGACCATCTTAACCCGGCGCCTAAGCCAGGTCAAAAGCAAGAGGCCGTCGCACCATGGTGCGGCGGCCTCGGCAGGGCTATGTGATGCTACGTTAACACCTAGAGCTTGACCGCAGCCGTGACCATCCCTAGCAGCAGCTTGACCGAGTTCTGAACGTCGTCATAGTCCACCATCTCGGAGGGGGTATGCACATAGCGGGTCGGAACGGACAGTACGCCCGAGGCGACGCCGGCGCGAGAGGTCTGTATGGCCATAGCGTCCGTCGAGCCAGCCTCGAGGACCTCGAACTGGTAGGGCAACTTGAGCCGCTCTGCGGTGTCCGCCATCCAGTTCTTGACGCCCACGTGCGCCAGCATGCCGCGGTCCTTCACCTTGATCGCCGGACCAGCGCCCAGCTCCACCGCCATTGGTGCCGCTTCTGGTGTATCGCCAGTCGGCGTCACGTCCACCGCCACAGCAATCTCCGGCTCGACGCCAAACGCCGAGGTGGTCGCTCCGCGGCAGCCCACCTCCTCCTGCGCAGTAAAGACAAAGTACACGTCGTGAGGAGTCGTCTTGAGTTCCTGCAGAACCTGCACCAGGATGGCGCAGCCGATACGGTCATCCATCGCCTTGGCGACCAGACGCTGGCCGACGTCGACGAACGGGCGGGTGAATGAAGCAACGTCGCCTACCTTTCGCCCCGACCGCTTCTTGTCCGCCGCCCCCGCGTCGATGAACATCTTGTCCATCCGTGGCGCCTCATCCGGCCTCTCCACGCGCTCACGCCCAATCACGCCGATGGCACCGTCAGCGAACACCACCCGGCTGCCGAGCAAGGTCGGGGGGAACACTCCGCCGACCGGCGCGAAACGCATAAAGCCCTTCTCGTCAATATGGCTGACGATGACGCCGATCTCATCCATATGCGCCGCCAGCATGATGCGACGCTTCTCGATGCCCTTCTTGGGCTTGCCCTGCTTCAAGGCGATGAGGTTGCCCAGGGCGTCCGTGCGGACATCATCGGCATAGCCGGCGATGTGCTTGGCAATGATCTTGCGTACCGCGTCTTCATAACCAGAGGGCCCCCATGCTTCAGTCAGCTCGGCGATCAGTTCCTTCACGGATTATGCCTCCTGCGAGTCAAGATTGCGCCAGATCAGCGACTCAGGTCTACCTTGTCAAGCCCGGCCAGGGAACGCTGCATCAACTGCACCGTGTTCTCCAGGTCGTTGAGGCTGAGCAGGCAGACTGGCGAGTGAATGTAACGCGATGGCACGGCTACCACCACCGATGGAACCCCTTCCCGCGACAGATGGATCGCTCCGGCGTCGGTTGCACCGATGCCAGGCTGCTTGAATTGGTACGGGATCTTGTTCGCTTCCGCCGTGCGGACCAGCAAGTCAACCAGCCTCTGGTCAGAGATGACCGAGCGGTCCATCAGCGTGATTGCCGGCCCTTGGCCGACCACGGTAGTCGGGCTTACGTCCTTCTGCTTGGGCATGTCATCGCAGATGGTACCCTCCAGTACAAAGGCCGCGTCCGGAGCCACTGAGTAGGCCGCCACTCTGGCTCCCCTCAGCCCAACCTCTTCCTGGGTCGTGAACACGGCGTAGAGATCAAAGGGATAGCTGCCCTTGAGCAGTTCGATCAGCACCGCGCAGCCGGCCCGGTCGTCAAAGGCCTTGCCCGTCACCGCTCGCAGCTCGCCACCGAGGTCGCGGTAGGGCACATCAAAGCTGGCATAGTCGCCCACCTTGACCAGCTTGCCCGCTTCTTCCTGGCTCGAAGCCCCGATGTCGATGCTCATATCCTCTACCTTGACCACCTGCTGACGCTGGCGCGGGTCGAGCAAATGCACCGGCTTGGAGCCAATGACGCCGGGCACTTTCTTGTCACCGATGAGCACCTTCTTGGCCAGGAGAACGCGGTCGTCGATGCCGCCCACCGGGCGGAAGCGCAGCGAGCCCTCTTTCTCAATGCGGACGATCATCAGCCCGATTTCGTCCATATGGGCAGCGACCATCACCTTGCGCTTCTGGCCCCCTCTGCCCTTCTTGAGGGTGATGAGGTTGCCTAGAGCGTCGACCCGGTGCTCATCGATGTTCGCCTTGATGGCATCGAGGACGAGCTGGCGCACAGCACCTTCGCCACCGGAGACACCCACCGCTTCGGAGAGTTCTTTCAGCAACAAGGATTTCCTCCTCGGATCTCACATAGCGTCTCAACGCCCACAGCGGACGCAGAGATCACTTGTCCCTGGCTGCCGGCGGCAGCCCCAGCTCCCTGGCCGATTCCTCGGTCAGGCCGGCAATGAACAGTGCCAGCAGTCGACCGATCCGCTCCAGGTCTTTGAGCGAGAGCGTCTCGACGGTCGTGTGCATGTACCGCAGCGGAATGGAAATCAGAGCTGTCGGAATGCCTTCGCGAACAACCTGCATCGCCCAGGCATCGGTTCCACTTGGACCCGGGATGGGGTCCATCTGCTGGGCGATCTCGTACTTGGCCGCCGCCGCCGTTAGCTGCTCGTAAAGCACGGGGTGGATGTTGGGCCCAAAGCCAATGGCCGGGCCCCCGCCTACGTTCACCGTGTCCACCTCCGGCACACCCAGCATGTTGCCGTGGCCAACGTCAAGGGCCACGCCAGCGTCGGGGTTGATGCCAAAAGTGCTGGTGAGAGCTCCCTTCACGCCCACTTCCTCTTGCACCGTGGCCACGGCATACACGTCCCAGGTGTGTTTCAGCCCGGCCAGGTACTGCAGACACAGGTCGATGCAGGCCACCGCCGCACGGTCATCAAAGGCCTTGCCCGCCACCAGACCACCGGCGAGCTCGGTGAACTCGCGCCGCAGCGTCACGATATCGCCAACGCGAACGTTTGCGCCCAGTTCCGCCTCCGTGAGGCCCACGTCGATGAACAGGCGGTCCAGAGGCACCACCTGCTCTCGCTCCTCCGGCGACAGCACGTGCGGAGGCCTGGTGCCGATGATTCCAGGCAGGTCGCGCCGCCCGTGGACCACCACTTCCTGGCCGAGCAGGACCCGCAGGTCAAAGCCACCCACAGTTGAAAAGCGCAGGTAGCCCTTTTCCAGTTTGGTGACCACAAGGCCAATCTCATCCATGTGCCCCGCCAGCATAATGCTGCGCCGTGGCGTACCGGTGGGCCGGTTGCCCTTCTTCAGAGCAATCAGGCTGCCCATGGTATCGGTGCGCACCTCGTCGGCATAGGCTGCGAATTCAGCCCGCACCAGCTCACGAACCGGCGCCTCATAACCAGAGACTCCACTGGCCTCGGTGATCTGCTTCAGGAACTCCTTGATTTGCACTCTGCAGCCTCCTAGCGCGGCTCTCTGGGATTCAAACGATGGGTGATTCTAGCGCAGCACGAGCGGATATCCAACCTCACCGCGGTACCCGGCGCTGCTCCGAGCGGCCGCTTTCGCCAGCCGGCGGTGTCGCCGCGGACGCTTCAGCGGTGACCGTGATTGACTGCTGTTCGGCTGTCGTCGCTGAGGGTTCGGGAGTTGGCGAGGCTGGCACCTCAGTTGGCGCCAGAGTCGCGGTGGGCGGCGGTTCTGTCGGCGAAGGTCCAGCCGTCGCGACAGGCGTATCGGTCAGTGGCTCGGTCGGCACTGCCGTACGGGTAGGAGTTGGCGATTCGGTGTTCGTGGGCGTGGCCGTCCAGGTAGTAATAGGCACTGCACTGGTTTCAGTTGGCGCCAGCAGAGTTGCTGTTGGCCAAGCCAAGACGGTTGCAGTACTCGTAAGAGTCGGCGAGCGCGGGGTGCGCGGCGTGGCACTGGCCGTTGGTGAGGCCAGGGAAGTCTCAGTGACCGACGGGCGAGGGGTGAAAGTAGCCGACCTCAGCGGAACGAGGGTTGGCGCCACGAAAGGCGTCGCACTAGCGGTGGCTGTCGGTTCGGGCGTGGGGGTCACGGAGGCGAATTCGCGGCGCCACATTAGGGCAGCAAAAGCCAGCGAATAGCTGCAACACGAGGTAAAGATGGCCAGTAGCACAAGCAGTGCCAGCGCCTTTCGGCCAGCACTCAGACCCTCGTATTGGTCCAGAAGCCTCCCCAGTCGGCTTTGCTTCAAACCCCTGTCTCCAGATGCGCCGACAGCCGAATGCCGGCCGGCCTGTCAAACGGTGCGTATGATAGCACCCGGCACGGGTCCGTGTCAAACAACTTGACCGGCCTCTGGCAGCTGCTACAATGCCACCGCACACCTCATTGAACCGGCTCCGAGGCAACGGTGTATGAGGAGAGACACAGTCTGCAGAGGGAAACTGGACGATGACGCGCAAGTGGAGAATTGAAGAGGGTTGGGCCACCCTGCTTCTCCTCACAGCGATGCTCTTGTCCGTGGTCTGGGCGGTCCGCGCCGCCGAGTGGACCGACGGCCTGGGCATCCTGCAATGGGTCGCGCTGATGGCACTGTTGGTCAGCCTGGTCGTGACTCAGTTGCGTCGCTTCCCTGCGCTGCTCGCCTGGCCGCTGCTGCTCGTCGCGGGGGTGCTCTGGATCGTGCTGATGCTGAGCCTGGTTTTTCGAACGCCGCTTGTCCCGGAAGGGCTCGTGGCTCCGTCGGCCGCCCTGGCTCTGCGCGTGCGCGTGATGCTGCAACAGATGTGGCTCTGGGTGCTTGCTCCCGCCGAGGTAGAGACCTGGCTCTCCAACTTTATGTTCATCTCGCTCCTGTCGGCCCTCACCTGGCTGCTCACCATCTGGAGCACCTGGGCGCTGTTGCGATGGCACTGGGTGTGGGGCGCCATCATCCCCGCCGGCGCTGCCTGTCTGGTCAACATCTACTACGGCCCCCCGCGCTTGCTCATCTACCTGGTGGTCTACCTGCTTAGCGCTCTGCTCCTGGTGGTGCGCATGCACGTCTACCTCCGGCAGCGCTTTTGGCGCATGCAGTCCATCAACTATAACCTCGACGTTGACCTCGAGTTCCTCCGCGATGGGTTGATCGTTTCGTCTCTGGTGCTAGCCCTCGCCTGGACCTTGCCCGTGGCAGCAAGAAGCCCGGGCCTGGCCAGCTTCTGGGCCAGGTTTCAGGATCCCTGGAATCAGGTGCAAGAGCGGTGGAATCGCATCTTTACCTCACTCAACTACCAGGGCTCTTCAACGCTGGTGCAGTTTGGCAAGGCAATGACCCTGGGCGGAGCGGTGAACCTGGGCAACACACCGGTGATGGAAGTGGAGTGCGTCGAACCCTCATACTGGCAGGCGGTCTCTTATGACCACTATACCGGCTCCGGCTGGGTCAACTCGGACCAGGTTCAGTTGACTCTCCAACCGGCGGGGCAGGCCATCTGGCGCACCGCTGACGGTCAGGAGGCAACTGGCCCAGGGGTGGTCGTTTCCAGCCGCGTGGGAAAGATCAAGGTGGTCGAACCACCGGCGACCCTTGCCTTGCCCTTTGACGCCCAGCGACTGATGACCTACACCGTCCATATGGTCGAGTCCGGAGAGAACTTGCTCTTTGTTCCTGGCCAGATCCTTGCCGTGAGTCAGCCGTCAACTGTTCTTGTGGCCGGCCAGGGTATTGCCGGGGGTTTGTCTGACCTCGATGTGTCAATGGTCCAGAGCAACGGGGTTCTCCGGCACGCTCAGAGCTACAGTGGCGTCGCCCTGGTATCCACTGCCACCGCTGCACAGTTGAGGAATGCCGGCAGCTCCTACCCCCGTGACATTCGTGAGCGCTATCTGACGCTTCCTCGCACTCTGCCGGAACGCGTGAGAACCCTGGCGCGCGAGATTACTGCCGGCGCGACCAATCCCTACGACCGCGCCCTGGCCATTCAGACCTACCTCCGCGGCATTCAGTACGACCAGTACATCGCTGCACCGCCGGCGGGCAGCGACGTGGTCGACTGGTTCCTGTTCGAGAACCGTCGTGGTTACTGCGACTATTACGCTTCGGCTATGGCAATTCTGTGTCGGGCGATTGGCATACCGGCCAGGGTCGCCCAGGGTTACTCTCCTGGCGAGTTCGACAGCGCCGTGCGTCGGTATATCGTGCGGCAGCTCGATGCGCACGCCTGGCCTCTGGTGTACTTTCCTGACTATGGCTGGATCAAGTTCGAACCTACGGCTTCGGAGCCCACGCCAGGACTGGCTGATAATCAGCAGGGCAGCTCGCCCGGGTCGGTTGTGCCCTTGCCTGGTACCACGAACGACCGCAGCGAAGACCGGTACGGTCCGGACGAAGCCGCTGGCACGCCGGACGGTGCCAGAGAGGTTGCGCTGGTATCAGGCGAAACACTCTACCGACGCCTGCTTGGCTACGCTCTCGCCCTGGCCGGGGTCCTGCTTGCCGGCATCTTCATTGCCGCCTTGTGGTGGTGTTGGCAGCTCCGCGGCTTGAGCCTGGCTGCCAGAGCCTACGAGCAGATGAGGCGCCTGTCGAGCCTGGCTGGCGCCCGCCACCAGCTCTGCCAGACGCCCGCCGAGTTTGGCGAGTCGCTGGGCAGTCTGATGCATCGCTATCAGGACGACATTCGCTTTGTCGTCAGTAGATACATCCAGCAGCGCTTTAGCAGAGCAGGTCTTTCTGAGGACGAGAACCGGGAGCTGGCCGTGCGCTGGCAGCGGCTGCGCTGGCGTGTCTGGGCTCAGGCGCTGACACCGCGCTTTAGATCCCGCCGGCGCTCACAGGTGTGGATTTCGCCCAGCTCACTCCGGCCGCCGACATCGCCTGGCTGATCCGGACCTGGAGGCGTGACTGCCGCCATAGCGTACGGCTCTTCAATACGGCAAAACAAGAACAAGGCGTTGCTGGTAACCAGCAACGCCTTGTTCCATCAAGCGAGACTCAGGCTCAAGGTGCGACGAAAGTCACCGCCAGGAACGGCCTTTGGTCCGCCACGATCCACTCCGCCGAGCGGAAGCGCAGCTCCTGGTCCACTCCGAGGCCAAAGAGGAGCACCCCGTCGTTGGCCCCGGGGTTATCGACCCAGCGCTGCACCAACGGGGTCAGATCCCATTCGTAGAAGCGGTTGGTAAAGTACACAAAGCGCGAGGTTACCCAGTCCTCCAGCCTGTCGCCGCCAATGCCAGCGCAGCCGGCTACGTCCCAGGGATTGTGCTCGCTGGCCTGATTCCACGTGGCGGAATGCTCGCCCCAGCCGCGCACCACAGGGTAGGCGGCCACGCGCATGCCAAACAGCGTTCGCCGCGACCAGGCATAGAGCGACAGCTTGGCGCTCAGAACATGCGCCCCTGTCGGTATGTCGTCTGCCAGGTCGAATCGCAGCAACGCGCGTTCCGAACCGCCATTGCGGCCATTGATCAGCAGGGTATCCTGGCTGCCCCAATTCGCGTCGGGTCGATATAGGCTGATGTAAGTGTCACTCGCTCCCTGGTACTCTTCTGTCGGGAACCGGCCCTGCTGGAAGAGGCGCCGCTCGGGAGGCGGAATGGGGGTCGATGTCGGCACCCGTGTCGCTGTGGGCGTCACAGTGGCGGTGCGAGTGGGGGTAGGCGAGTACTGCGACGTGGCCGTCGCGGTGGGGCTGGAGGTCCGAGTCGGCGTTGCACTGCGCGTAGCAGTCCGCGTGGGAGTGGGGGTCTGCACCTCGGCGATGTACGTTACTACGAGGTAGGGCCGGACTGAGTAGGAGCTGATCTCAGACGGACGGAACTGGTATTGTACGCTGAGCCCATCGGCGATCAGCACCACACCCTCGTTCGACGTCGGACTGCTCACCCACTGCTGCACCATACTCGTCAGGTTCCACTCAAAGAAATCACGGTTGTTCCCCACCACTCTGGTCACGCCGGACGACCCATCGTAATCAAAGGTTGGGTCACCACAACCGGGGGCGTTCCAGAACTCGCTCGCGGTTGCCCTGTTCCAGGTAGCAGTGAATTCGTTCCAGTGGGTCTTGACCCGGTAGGCAGTGATGTTCAGCGAAAAGGGCTGGCTCCAATACCAGGCGTAGAGGTGCATCGTCGCGTCCAGCACGGTGGCGTTGGTGGGAATCCTGGAGATGTCGAACTTGATCAGCCCTCGCTCGCGTCCGCCCACGTTTGGATTGATACGCATGGTGGCGGCCGTTCCGTAGGCGGTGTTCGGTTCGTACAGCGACAGATAGGTATCCGCAACACCCTGGTAGGCTGCATCAGGTGAGACGTTGTCCTGAAACACCAGGGTCGTCGGCGCGGCCGCTGCGGCTGCCCCTGCCTGTCCGGTGGCGCTGGCAATCAACGAGAGCAGCAGGAGCAGAGCCAGACCGAGTATCGCAACACGCCTCCACAGAGCCACACGGTGATTCGTTGTGAGCTTGTCTTTCATCGTTACGTACCTCCTGTGTCCGACCCTCGCAGCAGGGCTTGAATCCCCCCGTGATCCGCCTGATTGACCAGAGGCGCAAGACACCAGACGCTCCCGGTTTCCTCAGGGGAGGTCCGCCAGAGCAAGCTGGTTCTCCGTCCTCACTATCCAAGACGTGTTTTCCCCGTCCTCAGATACGCCACAGGCTTCGAGGCCGACCCCTCCCAACTGGTACAGCTCAACTTGCACAGTGTTGCCCACCAGACGAATCAGCCGGTAGTGTCCACCGCAGGCCCAGTGGCCTACCAGCAACCTGGTTCCCGTGCTGGGATCAATAGTGAACGAGTTGGTGTGCCAGTGCCCCGCCACATACAACACCACCCGATAGGCAGCAAAGCGGTCCCTGAGCCTCCGACTGGTCTCGGGGCTGTACCCATCCGAATCGAGAGGAAAATGGCCAAAGACGATGCAGGGCTTGTCCAGTGTAAGCGCGGCATCCAGCGCGTTCATCGCCCCGGGGTCGTATGGATAGCGGTTGATAGCTTCGCTGTCAATGCCAATCAGGCGATAGCCACCTGCGTCCCGCCACCAGTTCAGCGGTCCAACGTACCTCTGGAATGTATCGGGGGTGTCGTGGTTTCCCGGCGTTACCAGCCAGGGGATGGTCATGTTGGCCTGCATGTGCTCGCGGTAGGCCAATGTCTCCGCTTCTGAGCCATTCTCGGTGCAGTCGCCTGTATCAATAAGCACATCGGCCTGCTGGCTAATGAGACCAGTAACGCTTTGCAGTTGCACGGTGCAGGCGTCGTTGCGTCCGATATGCACGTCGGTGATGTGTCCGATCACGAGATTCGGCTCCGCGCGCGGCGTTGGCGTCGGAACGCCTGTCACGTAGGACACAACCAGTCTGGGCCGCAGAGCGGTGTTGCCGTATTGAGAACTAGCCAGGCGCAGCGTACCGACGAAGGAAGGATAGCTCGTCACCAGCAGCAAACCGTTGTTGTCCACCTCGCCGGAAACCCACTTCCTCACCGCCCTGGTGATATCCATATCATACCAGCGGCTCACGCCGCTGGTTCTGACTGCGGCGGTGAGGAGCTGCTCCCGATCAGACCAGGTATCTGAGCAGCCTGGAGCGCCCCAGGGCCGGCCGGCACTTGATTCCTCCCACGTTGCCTCGCACAAGTTGACCGTGCGGGAAATGACGTAGGTGCCCAGGGTGGTGTCTTGCCCGCTCCAGCCAATGGCATAGACCTGCAGCCTCGCCCGGGTGATCGTCGCTCCCTTGGGAATGGGCGAAAGGTCAAAACGAAGCGCTGACACATACTGCTGCCGAAAACCGACCACCAGCGTGTCGGTCATACAGTAATTGGTGCTGGGTGCGTACTTGTAGAGATAGGTATCTTCGCAGCTCTGGCCCGGCCCCTGCTGGATAGTGATGGTGTTCTCGACGCCCGGTGCCGGCGTAGGCGTGATCGTGGCGGTTGGGCTGGCCACGGGTGTGGCAGTAGGCCGCCGTGTTCCTACCTCAGTCGGACCGGGCTGTGGCACGGGACCAAAGCCATAGTCGACCAGCAGTCGAGGCCGCAACGTTCTGTCCCGGTGCTCTGCACTGGCAAAGAAAAAGATCTGGATATTGAGCGCATCCTGAGGTGCGCGCAGCAGCAGACCGTTGTTGGGCAGAGAACGCTCTGTCCAGCTCTGAACGAGCGACGTAAGGTTGAGCCTGTACCAGCGGCCGATCTCCTTCACCAGCACAGTGGCTTCGGGCAGGGGGCGACGGTCCGTGGTGGTGCTGTTGCACCCGGGCAATCCCCAGGGCTCACCCACCTGCGCCGTGAGCCAGGTAGCTTCGTCCAGGACGGTAGTACGAGTGATGGCGTAGGCACCCACGGTGACTCCCTCGCCGGGAGCACTCCAGCCAACGGTATAGAGCTCGAGAACGGCCGAGGTGATGCGCGCATCGGGTGGAATAGAACTGAGATCAAAGCGCAAGAGGGATGCCAGGCGCTGCTTCTCGCCTACCTTGAGCGGGTCGACTGTGTACAGGTAGGTGTTGTCAGCATCGAACTGGTAGAGCGTGGTGTCCTGCGCGCCCTGATAACCATTCACGTCCTGCTGATATGCTTGCTTTTCCGGTGAGCGCGTCGGCTCGGAAGTGGGTGTGGCCGTCTCGGTGCTGGTCACGCTCGGGGTTGCAGTTGGCGTCCACGTGCTGGTCGAGGTTGGGCTTGGAGTTGAAGTCAGCGTTGCCGAGGCAGTGCTGGTCATGCTGGGCGTCGGCGGCAGGGTGGCCGTCGGCGAGCTCGTGGCGCTGGGTGTGCTCGAGGGAGTAGGCGTCGCCGTAGGCGTACAGGTGGCGCTTGCCGTAGGTGTTGGCGTAGCGGTCGCGGTAGTGGTGGCTGTAGGGGTTGCCGTCGCGGTCGGTTCAGACGGACGGTCGGGCAGGGATTCGATTGCGCCGTGCCGCATGGCCAGAGCCACGTAAGCCGCATGCTTCTGGGTGCCCTGGCTCTGCCCACTGGCTGGCGAAGCGGCACCGGCCGGGCTCCACAGCAGTGACAGAGACACCAGCATCACCCAGAACGACAGCAACAGAAAGCACAGCCGGAGTGACGACTGCTTGCCCTTCATCGAGAGACTCGAGCTCATTGGGGCGAGCCGCCGCTGACCGTGTCAGGGGAGGGTGTCGACACCTGCCCTGATACCGGAAGGTGATAGTTGATCACCAGACGAGGCCGAAGGTTGGCGTCTTCGGCCTGAGCGGCCGAGAAGAGCAGACTGCCGTCATAGTCAACAGCCGTGGCAAACAGAAGAACGCCATTGTTGGAGATACTTCCGTTGATCCACTTTTGAACAGCGTTGGTCAGGGCGAATTCGTACCAGCGCCTCGCACCATTCGTAGCAACGGTGCTCTCTATGACCGCCAGGCGGTCCGTTGAGGTGTTGTTGCACCCGGGGAGCGCCCAGGGATTGTTCGCCTGCGCATTGTTCCAGGTGGCCTCGCAGGGAGTGGTAGAGCGCACGATAATGCTAACACCAAGCGTCGAATCCGTGCCACCCCATCCCTCGAGGAAAAGCTGCAACACCGCGCTGGTCACTATGGCGTTATCCGGAATCATGCTCAGACCGAATTTGACTATGCCTGCGAGCGACTGTTTGCCGCCCACCTTGATCTGCCCGTCGGCGCAGTAGTTGCTGTTGGGCACATACTGGTAGATGTACGTGTCGTCGCAGCCGGCATATCCGCCCACACCATGCTGCAAGCTCAGGGTCGTCTCGCCAGCCCGAGTGGCTGTGGCCGTTGGAGCGAGCGTCGGGCTGGTGGTTAGAGTCGGGGTCCGTGTCCTGGTCGGCGTAGGGCCGCTCGTAGCGCTCGCACCCGGAGTGGTGGTGGGGATGACCGCAGTCGGTGTGCGCGTTGCTCCGGCCGGGGTCAGAGTCGGACTCGCCGGTGGTGCGCTTACAGTAGCCCGCGCCAGGGGAGCGAAATCCGCCAGCGCAATGAGCAGCCGGTCAATCTCGCCTTCCAGCTTGGCAATCCGCGACTCGAGTGCCAAGAGCCGGTCCTGATCGCGCTCGATGAACAGCAGATTGCCAAACTCCTCGGGAGCGCTGCTGGTATTCGTTCCCTGCCAGATCAAGTAGCCATCCCAGTTTCCGCCGTCGTCATCGTCGTGCAGACCCAAGTTCAGGCCGACTACCGTACCCGAGACCGGGGTGCCGGGGATCAGTTGAGCAATGGGAATGGCTACCTCGATGTTGTATCCGCCCTGAACCTGCAAGACGGCAGCGTTGAGCTGGATCGTCGGCGCGCCCCGGTCTGTCTTGCGGCCATCGGCCACAATCGTGTACTGGTGGTCATCCCAGCCCCAGGCAACCTGGTCGTGCAGCCCGTCGAGGCCGATCTCAATACCGTCGTCGCGCCAGACATCGGCGCTGTCGGTCACGATGACGTCGTCCTTCACCTCGATCATGAAGTAGAGCCACTGCTCGTCCCAACCGCTGCGGATAACGGCGCTGAGGTCGGCCGGGCTGTCGATCTTGCCCGAGTAGGAGTAGGCCGTCGCCCTGTTGAGTTCGATTTCATTGCCCGGAGGCCAGTCGCCGGTGAGGCCGTCGATCATCGGCTTGCTCAACAGGCGAATGCTGACAGCGCTGGCGCCAACATCGGCGGCAGAGACGGCCAGGTCGCTCCGTTGCTGCACCGAGAGTGGCTCAACGGCTCCTGCCACGGGTCCACCAGGCTCCCCAGACGAACTGGCTCCTGTCTGCCGGGAGGATTTCACCAGTTCGGCCAGCCGCCCGGACCGGGCCAGCCACACCCCGATCACGACGAGGCACACCAAGACAAACAGGGTCAGAAGCGCTCTTCTCATCGGACCGTTCCTCCGGATTGCCTCAGTTGAGAACGATCAGCATAACCGGACCCGGTGACGAGCTCGACCAGTGCGGGCCTCACCTCCCACAACCGCGTACCTGGGGCAGCGTGGCTCATAAGAGGACCTGATTGGCCAGGTATCACTGAGGTCATCAGAAAAGGCGTCACAGGAGTTATCTCGCCCTGCGCCAGAGCTCGGCCTGGCGCAGCGACCGTCGAAGCATCACAGTTGGCCTGACCAACCCCTTCCACCTGGTACTGTTCCACCTGAACCGAAGTGCCGTCAAGACGGATAATGCGATAGTGCCCCCCGCACGCCCAGTGGCCGACCAGAAGCTTGGTTCCAGTGGCCGGATCAGTAGTGAACGAGTACGCATGCCAGTGTCCTGCCACGTACAGCAGAACATTGTGAGCGGCAAATCGTGCCCGAAGCTGTTGGCTGGTTTCGCTACTGTACCCATCCGAGTCAAGGGGAAAATGGCCAAAGACGATACAGGGCTTCTCTGTAGTCAAAGCCGCATCCAGGGCGAGCATTGCCTCTGGCCACACCGGATAGAGGTTGATGGCTTCGCTGTCAATACCTATCAATCGGTAGCCACCGACATCCCACCACCAGTTCAGCGCGCCAATGTGCCGTTGGAACACGTCAGGGGTATCATGGTTTCCGGGTACGGCTTGCCAGGGGATGGTCATACTGCCCCTCATATGCTCGCGATAGTCCAGCGTTTCCTGGTCGGAACCGTTTTCCGTGCAGTCGCCCGTGTCGACCAGCACGTCGGCCTGCTGATTGATCAGGCCGGCGATGGTTTGGAGCTGGATGGCACAAGCATCATTGCGCCCTACGTGGTCGTCGGTGATGTGCCCGATCACCAGATGTGGCTGTGGCCAGGGAGTTGGTGTCGGGTCGTACAACACGTAAGAGATGACCAGCTTGGGGCGGAGGCCCACATCGCTGTGCTCCGAGCTGGCAAATCGGAAGGTGCCGGTGAACGAAGTATAGCTCGTAACAAGCAGCAGGCCGTTGTTCGGCACCCTGCCCTGAACCCAGTCTCGAGCGGCTCGGGTGACGTCCAGCTCGTACCAGCGCGAAACTCCGCTCGTCCTGACAGCGCCCGCCAGCAGACCTGGCCTGTCGGACAGCGTATCAGCCACGCCGGGAGCACCCCATGCCTGCCCTGCCTGCGAGCTGTTCCACGTGGCTTCGCACATGCTGACCGTGCGAGAGATGACGTAAGTGCCCAGGGTAGTGTCCTGGCCAGCCCAGCCATTGGCATAGAGTTGAAGTCGAGCGCGGGTGACCGAGACGCCGGCAGGGACAGCAGAAAGGTCGAAACGCACCAATGAAACGTACTGTTGCTTCACACCGGCAATCAGCGCATCGCTCAGGCAGTAGCTGGTAGAAGGCGCGTACTTGAAGAGATAAGTATCGTCGCAGCTCTGGTTCATGCCCTGCTGGATGGTGACGGTGTATTCGACCCCGGGCACCAGAGTGGACGTGGGTGTGGCTGTTGGCAGGGCAGTCGCCACCAGGGTCGGAGTTGGCTGCAATGTCCCGATGTGATAGCTCACGCGCAGGCGGGGCCGCAGGTTCCTGTCGCCGTATTCTGCACTGCCAAAGTAATAGAGCTGCTTCTTCTCCGGATCAGCAGCCCCCCGTAGAAGCAGACCATTGTTGGCCACGGAGCCATTGCTCCAGGCCTGGACGAGCTGCGTCAGGTTCAGTGTGTACCACCGGTTGACCCCCGTTGTCAACACCGTGCTCTCTGGCAACGCCCGCCGGTCCGTGAGCGCATCGTTGCACCCAGGAAGGGCCCATGATACGCCCGTCCTGGCCAGATTCCACGTGGCCTCACTCATAGCTATGGTGCGGGTGATCGCGAAGGCTCCCAAAGTCAGGCTGGTGTAAGGCTTGTCCCAGCCTGCGGCGTAGATATCCAGGAAGGCGGACGTGATCTCGGCATCGGGTGGAAGAGAGGACAGGTCAAAGCGCAACAGAGACCCGTACTGCTGGTTATAGCCCACCATAAGCGTGGCGTCGGTCGAATAGTTCTGCGCAGGCAGGTACTGATAGATGTAGCTATCAGAGGCGCCGGAATAGCCATCCAGCCCCTGTTGCAGGGTCAGAGTCAGTTCAACGCCAGCAGCCACGGTTGGGGTGGCCGTCGCGGTGGGTGTAGCCAGCGGAGTCGCAGTCCTCGTCGGAGTACTGGTCGGCACAGCAGTCAGAGTAATCGTGGGGCTCACCGTAGGCGTCAGCGTGGGCGTCGCCGTACGGGTAGGAGTCGCCGTGGCCGACGGCGTCTGCGACTGGACAGGGGTCACAGTATGTATTGGTATGGCTGTCGAGGTTGGGGAAGCAGTTGGCCCGCCTTCGCCGCCGCTGTAGTAGACCACCAGCCTTGGACGCCAGCCTAGGTTGAGATGGTTGGCACTGGCAAAACTCATCGTTCCGGTCAGCACAGGCGAAACATCCCGCAGCAGCACTCCATTGTTCGCCAGCGACCCACTCACCCAGCCCTGCACCACATCAGTGAGGGCCCAAACATACCACCGGCGGAGCCCCTCCGTGGTCACAACACTTTCCGGCGGTCCCCGCCGGTCCGTCGCTTCATTGTTGCACCCAGCGGTGCCCCACCGGTTGCCGCTGCTGGCCTCCTTCCAGGTCGCCTGACACACAGATACGGTGCGTGTGATGTAATGAGCGCCAATCGTCAGGTCCTTGGCATTCCAGCCCAGCCCCCACAACTGCATCGTAGCGCTGATCACTGTGACATCCGCCGGTATGGCACTCAGATCAAAGCGCACTAGGCCGCTGTGCCACTGCTTGAAGCCGACGGTGATGAGGTCTTCAGAGCAATAGTTGTTGGTCTCGCCATAGATGTAGAGACGGGTGTCCTCAGCGTCCGTGAGCGTCACCATTGTTGGCACTGCCGTCGGACTCGATACTGTGCCCGTTGGCGTTACAGTGGCTGTCGGTGTGCTCGTCGCTGCGGTCGTCCCGGTCGGTGTCGCGGTACCTGTTGCTGTCCGTGTCGGTCCCGGCGTCAGGGTGGGTGTCATCGTTGGTGTCGTGCTCGCCGTCGGAGTCAGTGTGAGGCTCACCACGGACGTCGCCGTAGGCGTTCGGCTTGGCACAGTGGTAGGCGTGCTGGTAGGCGTGGCGGTTGGTGCGCCATCGCCTCCGGTATAGTACACGACTAGCCTTGGCCGTAAGCCTACACTCCCGTACTCGGCGCTCGCCAGATAGAACGAAGCCGCATTTGTGATGGACATTCCACGCAGCAGCAGGCCGCTGTTCGCCAGCGATCCGCTCACCCAGCCCTGAACTACCTGCGTCACCGGCCACGAGTACCACACAAAAGGCCCGCTTGTCGTTAGTTGACTCTCTGGCACAGCACGGCGGTCGGTGATCGTGTTGTTGCAGCCAGCCGAGCCCCACAGGTTGCCGGTGCTTGCCACATTCCAGGTAGCCTGGCAATATGACAGTGTTCGGCTGATGTAGTACGCTCCAATCTCGAGATTGGCGCCACCCCAGGCCGCCGCGTAGAGCTGTAGCGATGCGCCCGTCACCACCGCATCCGCCGGTATGCTGCTCACGTCAAACCGTATCAGCCCGGCATACTGCTGTTTGTAGCCCACTCTCAACTGGTCTGCACCACAGTAGTTCGACGTTGGCGCGTACAGATACACGTAGGTGTCTTCGGCACCGCTCAGCGTCACCACCGTCGGCCCCACTGTCGGCGTTGGCACTATTCCTGTCGGTGTAGCAGTAGCCGTCTCGGTCGGCAGCGCGGTCACTGTCGCTGTCTGGGTCCAGGTAGGGGTCACGGCGGACGTTGGCGTCGGTGTCGGCGTGCACGTCGCACTCGTCGTCGCTGCCGGTGTCGCTGTTCTTGTCCCCGTAGGCGTTACCGTGGAGGTTGCTGTGGGCGTTGTGGTCCGGGTTGCACTGGCCGTCGCCGTAGGAGTGGCCGCAGGCGCACTGGTCGGTGTCGCCGTCCCGGTCGCCGTTGCTGTCGGTGCCCCGTCGCCATACGTGAAGTACACCACCAGCCTGGGTCGAATGCTGCTGTCCGCCTCCTGCACACTGGCGAATTGTAGAATGTCGATTTGCAGGTTCGAAGCGCCCCGCAGCAATACTCCGTTGTTCGCCAGCGACCCGTCCACCCAACCCTGAACCACCTGCGTCAGAGGCCACAGGTACCACCGGGAAATGCCCTGCGTGGTTACAGCGCTCTCCGCTGTAGCCCGCCGGTCTGTTGTTGTGCTGTTGCCTCCGGCGGCGCCCCAGGCATTCCCGGTGCTCGCAGACACCCACGTCGCCTGGCAGGCCTGCACCGTCCGCGTAATGTAGAACGCTTCAATGGTAATATCAACCCCGCCCCATCCTTTGGCCCACAACTGCAGCGTCGCGCTGACCACCTGGGCGTCGGCCGGGATGATGCCTACGTCAAATCGCACCAAGCCGTTGTACCGTTGCTTCTCCCCAACTTTGACCAGCGTCTGGCCGCAGCAGTTGAGCGCAGGCTCATACTGGTAGATGTACGTGTCCTCTGCCCCGCCCAGCGTTACCATCTGCAGCCCTGTGCCCGCTGTGGGTGAAGGGGTCGGCGTTACCGTGGGCTGAGGCGGCACGCTCCCCATCGATACGCGCCCGTAGCCGGTCAGGTAATCCGGGCCAGGCGTTTGCAGGTCCACAGCCCGCCCCGCCAGATACGCCACGGTGTCCGTGACACTGAAAGCAGGATAGACACTCCGTACCAGTGCCGCGGCCCCCGCCAGATGAGGTGCAGCAGCCGAGGTACCGAAGAAGGAGCCACCGTAGGCCACTGAGGTCACGCCATCCGGCGCAGCGAACTCGGGTTTGAGCCGGCCATCGTTGGTCGGCCCCCGCGAACTGAAGGACTCGACGCCATCGGTCGGCCAGTAGGTCGCTCCCGCGGCCACCGCGCCGTGCGCGTCGGCCGGCGTCATAAGGCTGCTTTCGGCCACCGTGTACTCAAAGCTCTGCCGAAACGAGTAGATGTCCAGCCGCGGAGTGGTAGGGGCCGAGACATTGCGCACAGCCAGATGATAGGTTCCTCCTGCTCCGGAGGGCACCTGATAGCCAATGAACTCGCTGGGATAGTCATTCCCATTCTGGGTGTCGGTGGAACTGGCTACCGGCTTGGCGACACCATCTTTGTACAGGTAAAAGTCATAGTCGTTGGCGGCGGCACCCCACGGTTCGTCCCAGATCAGGTTAGCGTAGATGGTTGTGCCACTCGAGGCGGCAAAGCTGAGCAGCTCGTCGCTGCCGCTAAAGTTGAGCCAGCCATTGCTGTCGGGGTCGTACCAGTCGCCTTCCCAGTGCTTGTTCGCTGCATTGCCCGCTGACTGCGCCCAGAAGATGCCCTTGTTGCGGGCGCTGTTCACAGTGTCGCAAATGGGGCCATCACCCTTCATCGTGCCAGCGCCAAGCCAGGCCAGCGAGCACGAAGCCACCCGCACACCCTGTGCAGCAGCCCAGTCCACTGCATTCGCGAACTCGACGTCAGTCTCAAAGTTGAGCAGGTAAAGCTGGGCGCCAGGGGCCATATCGTAGATGATCTCTGCGCAGGCCGAGCCGTGCACCTCCCCGGCAGCAATATCGCCGTCAGAGCGGAAACTGCGCACCGTAGTGCCCGGCGGCAGCTCGCCGCTGGCGATCAGACCCGAATAGCCCGAGAACCCCAGGTCAAAGACAGCCACCTTGATCCCCGCCCCGACAAAGCCAGCCGCCTGCCAGTTGTTGGCCTGCGTAACGGTGACTCCCTGTCCGGTCGACAGGGGCATTGGTCGGTAAGGCAGGCGGACCAGGGTGACCCCCGGCAGTGCCGCCAGTTCGGCCAGATGGGCCAGAGGCACCATAACCTGCAGCCGGTTGTCGTGTGAGGTCTGCAGCTCGAAGGATTGGTCACCGAGGCGGGCCAGCGCCTGACCAACTCGGTCGGCCCTCCCCTCCACGACCACCTGGACAGATTGGCCAACCAGGTGAGCCCCGCGGGCGTCGGCCAGCGCGGCGGCTTCCTTCTCCTTGCCTGCCGAATGGAGTCTCGCCAGCTCCGCCAGAACAGAGGTGAGCTGGCCCTGGTTTATGGTATTGCCGCCCAAGCCCTGAGGCAAAGTGCCTGGCGCAGGCGAGGCCTGAGCCCGCACGATTGCCAGGGCAAAGACAAGCGCAACGAACGCCAAAGACGCGATTCGCCTCAACGAATCCTCCGGTCTGGAATACTGAATCGGCAAGCTGATTCTAGCACAGGTGCCGCCTCCCGCCAACCCATTACCCGTTTGAGACCCGACATAGTAGAGACGGACCAGCGCTCTGCCCTGTACGCGGGGGAGCCATCGAGACGGGGACGCCAGGGCGTGTTGCCGGAACGGGCCAGAGTTCAGGCCAGAGCCACTAGCGGATCACAACGCGCAGGTCGTACGGAGGCGGAAAGTTGCCACTCACATCTACTACCGTCAACCGCAGCCACGCCGGGCCGGCCGGGAAGCCAGCCAGATTCCACACGCCCAGCACGCCGTCCACCACAGCCGAACGGCTGATCTCACCGATGCTGTTCCATTGCTGCGGTGTTTCGCCCAGCCCGTACTCCAGCTTGAAGAACTGGAACTGATCGATGCGTGCTGTGCCCCGGATGACCACCTCGCCCGAGAGCCCCTGATTTGCACCCGGCGCTGTGATGCAGACGCCGGGGTTGCGGCATGAGGGTGCCGGCGGACTGGTTGGCACAGAAGTGGGAGTCGGCGGAAGGGCGGTAGCCCTAGGGCGCGTAGGAATGTGTGTCCGTGTTGGTGTCGGTGTAACCGGGGTACTCGTCGGAACCTCGATTACCATCAGCGTTGCCGTAGGTTGAGGAGTGGGGGGTTCGGCCTCGGTTGGTAGCTGTGCCAAGGTGACATAGCTCACCAGTGCCAGGTAGACCAGCGCGGCGATAGCCGAGCCTATCCCGCGTCTCGTCCTGGTGTGGGCCAGCTCCTTCTCCAGGGCAAAGATGGTTTCCTGCCTGAGCTTGTGCGCCTCTCTGATCTCGTTCAGGCTCAGCAGCAGAGCCAGAAAACCAGCGACGTACAGGTAGAGTGAGTATGCCCGGAGGAGGGACAGGACCCTGGCCACAACCATCAGACGTTGCTCCAATGTCGACTGAGCGCGCCATTCAGCGGGCGCTCGACTGGTACGTTGCTCAAACCGCTACAAGGAAGACTACTTGTTCCCGGCCGACAGATCCACGGTGCGCAGGATCTCTTTTACCAGCGGGGCGAGGCTGGCCACGATTCTTTGGCCTGCTGCCAGCACTTCTTCATGACTCAGAGGAGTGGCTCCCGGTTCCATCGGTGCGGCGTTGCTGATGCCCGAAATGCCCAGCACTCGGATTCCAGCGTGATGCGCGACCGTCACCTCAGGCACGGTCGACATGCCCACCGCATCTGCGCCGATCAGGCGCAGGAAGCGCAGGTCGGCCGGAGTCTCAAAGCTGGGGCCGGACAGCATGATGTAGACGCCCTGATGAAGGTGAAGGCCCAGCTTTGTCGCGGCGGCGAGCGCCGCTTTCCTCAACCCGGGATCGTAGGCCTGGGACATATCCGGGAACCGCGGGCCGATCTCGGGATCATTGGGACCGCGCAGCGGATTCAGGCCAACCATGTTGACCAGTCCAATGTGATCCGTGATCAGCATCAGGTCGCCAGCCCGAAAGGCGGGATTCAGCGCGCCAGCCGCATTGGTAACAATGAGGGCCCTGACGCCCAGCGCCCGCATCACGCGGATTGGGAAGGTCACCCGGTCCATCGGGTAGCCCTCGTAGTAGTGGGCACGGCCGCGCATCATCATCACCGGGCAGCCGGCCAGGGAGCCGAGCACCAGCTCCCCGGGGTGCCCTTCCACGGTTGCCACGGCAAAGTGCGGAATCTCGCCGTAGGGAATGACAACGGGCTGCTTGATCTCCTCGGCCAGCGAGCCGAGGCCCGAGCCAAGGATCAGGCCAACTAACGGCTTGTGCCTGGCGCGCTGGAGAATGACGTCAGCGGCTTCACGAACCTGCGCGCGGGCGGTTTCCAGACTCATAGCGCTACCTGGCCCTGGGGTGAGCTTCATCGTAGACCTCGCGCAGCCGCTCGTTGCTCACCTGGGTATACACCTGAGTGGTAGCGATATTGGCATGGCCCAGTAGTTCCTGAACGTTGCGCAGATCCGCTCCGCCGCGCAGCATGTGTGTGGCAAAAGAATGCCGCAGGGTGTGCGGGGTGACAGCAACCTTGATGCCCGCCTGCCGAACATAGCCCTTGACGATGAGCCACAATCCCTGGCGGGTGAGGCGTTCGCCGCGCTGGTTGAGGAACAGCGCCTTCTCGTCGGATTGGCGCAGCAGGCGCACCCGCCCTTTGGTGACATAGCCCTCCACAGCCTGCACTGCCCGCGGATAGACCGGGATGACGCGCTCCTTGCCGCCCTTGCCAAAACAGCGCACGCTGGCCGAGGCCAGGTCAACATCGCCTTCATTGAGTGCCACCAGCTCGCTGACCCGCATTCCCGTCGCATAGAGCAGCTCGAGAATGGCCCGGTCACGCACTGTCCGGGGTTCATCACTCTTGCCCGGGGCATCCAGCAGGCGCTCTACATCCTCCTGCGAGATCGCTCTGGGCAGGTACTTTTTCACGCGAGGCGAGTCGAGGGTAGCGGTCGGGTCGTCCTTGACGAATCCCTCTGCCACCAGAAAGTGGAAGAACGACTTGATGGCGGCCACTTTGCGTGCCACGGTGGTCGAGGCGTACTCGCGCTCACCTTTCAGGCTGAGAATGTAGGCCACCAGGTGGTCCTTGGTGACACTGCCCCAGTCCTGCACTGGAGGCACGGCGTTCTTTTTCACATAGGCCAGGAACTGACCCAGGTCATTCTTGTAGGCAACGCGGGTGTTCTCAGAATAGCCTTTTTCCACTTCGAGGGAGGTCAGAAACTCTTCAACTTTGTTCTGCATAGTGCACTCCTTCGCCGGTGCGCGGTCTTGGCTGCTGCAGCCGATGCCCCAGTTGTCGGGCCGACATTCTACCACTGCTTTTCATAAGATGCAAATCAAACGGCTTCACTGGCCTTCCGCACCGGCCTGAAGCGAGACTTCTTCCTTGCCGCGAAGCCGATCCAGGACCCGGTTGGTGATGATGGTCAGGTGCGCGTCGTGGTTGACAAAATCCAGCTCATCGCTGGGGATCGTGAGCACGGGGCAGAGGTCGAATCGCTCCATCCACTCGTCGTAAAATGAGCCAAGCAGGGTCAGGTATTCGGCGGTGATGCCTGTTTCGATGTCGCGGCTGCGCTGGCGTATCCGCTCCATCAACGTTGGCACTGTGGCGCGCAGGTAGACCAGCAGGCTGGGGGAGGGAAGCTGCCGCACTACCTCGTCGTACACGCCGCGGTAGGCCCGCAGGTCTCGTTCGTCGAGGTGGTCGAGTCGGTGCAGGGCACGGGCAAAGATCTCGGCATCCTCGTAGATGCTGCGGTCGAGAATGCTCGAGTTCGCGTGTTCCTTGCACAGGTAGCGATGGATCTTGGCTCTGTGACCGAGGAAAAAGACCTGCAGATGAAAGCTCCATTTGGTCATATCGCGATAAAAGTCGGCCAGGTAGGGGTTATCATCCACCGACTCGTGGAAGCTATCCCACCCGAGCCGCGCGGCCATCAGCCTGGCCAGAGAGGTCTTTCCCGCACCGATGTTGCCCGCAACAACGACAAAATACCTGGGCATATCCCTGCTCCTGAACCTTTGATGACAGGCACGGACTAGATCAAAGAACAACCCATTGGCAAGACGTTACGCAAACCGAATTGGGTATGCGGCCAGGGTCTACTCTTCGTCGGCAGCGGCCAGCTTGCGGCGCTTTTGCTTGAGCTGGCCCCGGCGCCTCTTGCCATCGACCCTTCTGGCGATAGACACTGCTGAAGGTTCGGTTGGCACGCGCCGCCTGGTCCGGCGCAGTGCCGTCTGAAGGAGCACCGTGAATCGCGCCAGCGCCTCCTGCCTGTTGCGGAGCTGGCTGCGCTCCGACTCGACCACCAGCCGCAAAACTCCTTCGCTGTCCATCTGCCCCGCCAGGCGCTCGAGGAGGCGGCTTTTCTGCTGCGGGGTCAGGCTGGGCGAGTTCGGGACGTCGAACAACAGTTCGACACGCGTCTCGCGGCAGTTGACGTTCTGCCCGCCTGGTCCGCTGCTGCGTGAGTAACGAAACGAGAGCTCCGACACCGGGATCTTGAGACGGTGATGGATCACAATGCTCTGGTTGGTTGGTGCGTCAGTTCGCATCTGCTGCATCTCGGTCATCCTCTTCATTATAGCAGCTCGGCGACCAATTCCTCCAGCAAGTGCGCGTTTTGCGAGCCAGTCGCGTGGCTCTATAATAACGGTTCGTTCGGTCCCTGGGGCGTGGTGCAGCGGTAGCACACCGGACTTTGGATCCGTGAACGGAGGTTCGAATCCTCCCGCCCCAGCCAGTTGCTTCGTAACCCGCCTTTCTGCTGCTTCAACTGCGTGGGCTGAGCGAGGCGAGTCTCTGAACGCCGTGCGGGAGGAAGTATGCCCGAGCAACCAATTGGTGCATCGGGGCGCCTCGGCATAGTCATACTGGCCGCCGGGCAGGGCACACGGATGAAATCCAGGCTGCCCAAGGTGCTCCACCCTGTCGCTGGCCGGCCGATGGTGCTGTACGCACTCGACGCAGTGAGCGGCTGGGAGGAGAGCACCCCTGTTCTGGTCGTCGGCCACGGCGCTGACCAGGTGCGCGCCCTGCTTGGCGACCGCGTGGTCTACGCCATCCAGGAGCCTCAATTGGGCACCGCTCATGCCGTCCTGCAGGCGCGCCAGGCGCTCGAAGGTCGCTGTGACACCGTCCTGGTGCTCTACGCCGATATGCCGCTCCTTCGCGGAGCTACTCTGCGCTCTCTGGTAACCGCCCACGCCGGGCAGCACGATCCAGTGACCATGCTCACCTGCGTACGCGGTGACAGTATGGGCTTTGGCCGCGTGCTGCGCGACTCGGCTGGTTCTGTGGCTGCCATTGTGGAAGAGGCTCACGCCACGCCGGAGCAACTGGCGGTCAAGGAACTGAACCCGGGAGTCTACTGTTTCGACGCTGCCTGGCTGTGGAAACACCTGTCACAGCTTGCGCCCAGTCCCAAAGGCGAGTATTACCTGACCGACCTGGTGGCCGTGGCCGTCAGTGAGGACTACCGCGTTCGCGGTATCCTGATGCCCGATTCTGTGGAAGCCTTCGGCATCAACACCAGGGTGCACCTGAGCTATGCCGAAGCGGTCGCGCGCCAGCGCATTCGCGAAGCGCTGATGCTGTCCGGGGTGACCATTGTGGATCCCGCCAGCACTTACATCGACGCCGGGGTTGCTGTCGGGCAAGACACAGTGCTCTACCCTAACACACACTTGCTCGGCTCTACTCACATCGGTGAGGATTGCCATATCGGTCCCAACTCGCTCCTGCGCGATACGATTGTCGGCGACCGCTGTCACCTTCTCGCCACGGTAGCCGAAGAGGCGCAGTTGGAGAACGATGTTTCGGTGGGTCCATTCGCCCACCTGCGCAAGGGCGCCTACCTCGCCAGCGGCGTGCATATGGGCAACTTTGGCGAAGTCAAGAACTCGCGCCTGGGCCCCGGCACCAAGATGGGGCACTTTAGCTACCTGGGCGATGCCCAGGTAGGCCCCGACGTCAATATCGGCGCGGGGACCATCACCTGCAATTTTGACGGCGTGCAGAAACAGGCCACCATCATCGATGAGGGTGCCTTCATTGGCAGCGACACCATGCTGGTTGCCCCGGTCAAGGTGGGCAAGGGAGCCAAGACCGGCGCCGGCTCGGTGGTCACTCATGACGTCGAACCGGGAAGTGTCGTCTACGGAGTGCCGGCCCGACCCCGGAAGCGAAGCGGCAAAGAATGACCGCCGGATTGGACGAGTGGAGGAAACAGTGAAGGACAAGGAGCTGATTACCCTGGCCAACGACGCCCGGGCAAAGGCCTATGTACCGTACTCGAATTACCGCGTGGGAGCAGCGCTCCTCACCGGCTCAGGTCAAGTGTACACGGGCGTCAACGTGGAGAACGCTTCCTACGGTCTGGCCATCTGTGCCGAGCGCACCGCCGCGGTCAAAGCGGTCAGTGCGGGGGAGAGAGAGTTCGTGGCCATCGCTGTCGTCACCGACAATGGCGGTTCGCCCTGCGGCGCATGCCGTCAGGTCCTGGCCGAGTTTGGCCCGCAGATGCGCATCATTGTGGCCGACTCTGCCGGAAACAGCCGCGTCCACACAATGTCCGAGTTGCTCCCCGACTCGTTCGGCCCGGCCAATTTGCCCAGGAAGTAAGACCTGTCTGACACGTCAAGCCAGGATTGGGCCTTCCTGGCTGGTGCACCTATTCTCGTAACAGGATAAGGATTCATGGTTCAGAAAATCACTCCCCGCAGCGTTGACGATTCGACTTGGTACACGGACATTGTGCAAGCAGCCGACCTGGCTGACTACTCTCCTGTTCGCGGCTGCATGGTTATCAAACCCTATGGCTATGCCATCTGGGAGAATATGCAGCAGTATCTGGACCAGCGTTTCAAGGCCACCGGCCATCAGCCAGCCTACTTCCCGCTCTTTATCCCGCAGAGCTTTATCCAGAAGGAAGCGGACCACATCGAGGGTTTTGCCCCGCAGCTCGCCGTCGTGACCCACGGTGGCGGGGAAAAGCTCGAGGAGCCACTGATTGTCCGCCCCACCTCCGAGACCATCATCAACGCGATGTACGCCAAGTGGATTCGCTCCTACCGCGATCTGCCCATCCTGTACTACCAGTGGGGCAATGTGGTCCGCTGGGAGATGCGCACCCGGCTCTTTCTGCGCACCACCGAGTTTCTCTGGCACGAGGGCCATACCGCGCATGCGACAGCCGGGCAGGCTATGGAAGAGGTCATGGCCATCCTCAACATCTACCGCGAACTGGCGCAGAACGAAATGGCCATGCCCGTGATCCCGGGGCGCAAGAGCGACAGCGAAAAGTTCGCCGGCGCTGATGCCACCTGGACCATCGAGGCGATGATGGGCAACAAGTGGGCCCTGCAGGCCGGTACCTCGCATTTCCTCGGCCAGCACTTTGCCAAGGTGTTCAACATCCAGTTCCTGGATGAAGCCAATCAGCTTCAGATGGTATGGCAGACGAGCTGGGCGGTCACCACGCGCCTGGTCGGTGCCCTGGTAATGGTCCATGGCGACGATCAGGGCCTTCGGCTGCCCCCGCGTATGGCGCCAATTCAAGTTGTGCTGGTACCGATCTGGAAGACCGACCAGGAGCGCAGCCAGGTGATGGCTGTGGCCGACAAGATCAAGACCGACCTAGGAAGCTATTTCCGCCTGCACGTCGACAACCGCGAGGACCTTTCTCCCGGCTATAAATTCAACGACTGGGAGATGCGCGGCGTACCCCTGCGCATCGAGCTCGGCCCGAAGGACGTGGAGAAGAACCAGGCTGTGCTCGCGCGGCGCGATGTTCCAGCCAGGCAGAACAAGTGCTTTGTGTCCCTTGACTCGCTGGTGCCTGAGGTGCGCCGCCTCCTCGACGACATCCAGCGCAATCTGTATGCACAGGCCCTGCGCTTCCGCGAGGAGAACACCTTCTACCCTGACGATCTCGAGGGGCTGGTCGAGGCCGTAGGCAAGGGATTCGGCGTGGCCTACTGGTGCGGTTCTGCCGAGTGCGAAGACAAGATCAAGGAAGCCACCAAAGGCACCATCCGCTGCATCCCGATGGATCAGGAGAAAAAGCCAGGCCGATGCGTGATCTGCGGCCAGAGTGCCGAGGAGAAGGCCGTCATTGCCCGCTCATTCTAACCCGGAGAACACGAGCCTGAGCCAGCCTCAGGGCCTGAACGCCAGAATGAAGGCCGTCCGCGAAATGGCTGATGCCAAGGGCTTTTCGTCGGATCCGGCGCGCATCTGGGAAATGCTGGCCCTGATTCACACCGAGGTTTCTGAGGCCACCGACGCGTACAAAAAGGGCCAGCCGCTGGAGAAGGTGGGCGAAGAGCTGACCGACGCGATCATCCGCATCCTGCACCTGCTCTCAGCGTTGGATCTGGACGCCGACCAGCTCTTTGAGGCCAAAATGGCGGTCAACTGGGAGCGTCCGATCAAGTTCAACACGGTCAGGGGCGGCTGAGTCGTGCATCCCTTCACCGCCGGCGAGTCGGTTCTGGTCCTGCTGGGCAGCAAGCGCTTCCTCATGCCATTGCAGCCAGGGATCCTGCAACATACGCATCAAGGTCTCATTCGCCACGACGACATCATCGGCCAGGCGCCCGGAACCAAACTGGTCACCCACATCGGTTTTCCCGTTGTTGCATTGCGTCCCTCGCTCTATGACGTAATTATGAATCTGGAGCGGATCTCCCAGATTGTCTATCCGAAGGAGATCGGCTACATCCTGATGAAACTGAGCGTCGGCCCGGGCAGCCACATTGTCGAAGCAGGCACCGGCAGCGG
Source organism: Chloroflexi bacterium ADurb.Bin180 (assembly GCA_002070215.1). NCBI lineage: Bacteria > Bacillati > Chloroflexota > Chloroflexi bacterium ADurb.Bin180. Next base: position 55,409 of record MWCV01000011.1, read on the forward strand.
GGCCCTGACGGCCGCACTGGCCCACGCTGTGCGACCGAGCGGCCGTGTCCACTCCTACGATGTCCGCGACGATATGCTGCGCGTGGCTACGCGCAACCTCACCAATGCCGCCCTGATAGAGTGGGTAGAGCTGAAGCAGAGGGACATCGCCGATGGATTTGACGAACAGGACGCCGACGCGCTGTTCCTTGACGTCAGAGAGCCCTGGCGCTACCTGCAACAATCCTGGAACGCGCTGACCGAGGGTGGTTTCTTTGGTGCCATCGTTCCTACCACCAACCAGGTATCGGATCTGATTGCAGGGCTGAACCTGGCTCATTTCACCGACATCGAAGTCTGCGAGATCCTCTTCCGGGCATACAAACCGGTCCCGGCACGCCTCAGGCCGGTCGACCGCATGACCGCTCACACCGGCTATTTGGTGTTTGCTCGCAAGCTGGAAAAGCCGGTAGCGCCTGTCGCCACGGACAAGGCCGAGATAGAAAACACGACACAGGAGGTGCTCTAGATGGGCAAGATTCTCCGCCTTGTACTCGACGTACTCAAACCGCACAACCCTTCGATTATTCAGATGGCCGATGAGCTCAGCGAACTGGCTGGCATCGAGGCGGTGAACATCAGCATCTATGAGATGGACACGCGCGTTGAGAATGCCAAGATCACCCTCGAAGGCAGCGATATCAGCTATGACACGGTGCAGAAGGTGATTGGGGAGTTCGGCGGGGCAGTACACTCGATTGACGAGGTCGTGGCTGGCCATATGATCATCGAAGACGCCAAGACTCCTCAAGATCCGCTCGCCTAGCCTTCGCTTCCCCTCTATCCGGCCATGACCCACCTGCGGCGCGAGCTGGCTCGCCTCAAAGAATACCACCAGGTAGCAGAAATCGGTGAGATCGCCCGCCGCTACTTTGCGATGAACTCGTTCGATGGCATCTTGACCATCCTCGGGGTCCTCACCGGCAACTTCCTGGCTCGAGTCAGCGACCCGACGGTCATTGTGCTGACCGGATTGACCACCAGCGTCTCGATGGCCGTGTCCGGCCTGTGGGGCGCCTATCTGACCGAATCGGCCGAGCGCCAGCGCGGGCTCGATGACCTGGAGGAGCACACCCTCTCCGACCTGTCGGGGACGCGGATCGGCCGGGCGGCACGGGTCGCGGTTGCCGTTGTGGCCCTGGTCGATGGTCTGGCTCCGCTCCTGGCCTCTGTGCTGGTGTTGTTGCCATTCTTCCTCACATCGCTCTGGGGCTCTATCACCATCAGCTACTACCTGGCCGGTGGCATTGCCCTGCTGGCCCTCTTCGTTCTGGGCGCGTTTCTGGGTCGCATCTCGCGGCAGAACATCCTCGTGGCCGGAGTCAAGATGATTCTCGCCGGACTTGCCGCGGTTGTTCTGAGTTATCTGATGGAACATCTGGTCCACCCGTAGGCCCTTCCTCAGGATATGCCCAGGATGCTGACACAATGTGTTTCGGCCACAGCCAGCTCTGGGTCAACACCAAGACCATTGGCGGCCGTGCCAAAACGGCGCGGCGAGCCTTAGGTCGGTCCGCTGACACTCTCTTCCACAGTGTGCTAGGCGTGGAGTGCGCCCATTTGACAGAGTGCGCGGCTACACTACAATAGCACCGGGTGCCCTCTTAACGATGGCCTCTTGAGCGGGCTCTGGATGCCGGCGCCTGGTAGTTAGTGGCAGTCTGCCGGATTCGGCCAGTGTTTTCGGCTCCAAGCAGCAATGCCGCCTAGATCAAAGCGTCCCTGCGGTAGCAGATGCCGCTCCTCGCACCAAGGTACAGTAGTCAGTGCGTGGTCAAACCACGCCTTTAGGAACAATTGGACAAAGGGCGCAATGCTGCAGCCAATGTCCGGCATCGGAATCGTGCTGGAGACAGGCACCCTGAGGCCCAGTTCTCGGTGCGCTCCGCCATTCCGGTGTCCTCCACTCCAAGGCCGCAACGTTGCACCGAAGGAAAGGAGAAGACAACGTGAACACCTCCCCTCGGCCTACTCCGCACTCACGCCTCCTGCGCCTTTTGATTCTGTCGCTGCTCGTCGCTTTGGCTGCCGTGCCAAGTACGGCTCTCGCCGCACCAGATTCCTGGATCTCGTTGCCCCCTCTCTCACGAGCACGAAGCGGTCACTCAGTTACGCTGCTCGCCAACGGTCTGATCCTCGCGGCTGGCGGCCGCGATGGCGGCCCGCTCAACACGGCTGAGCTATTCAACCCCGTCACGAATACCTGGAGTGCTACTGGATCACTGAACGCTGGCCGCTCGAACCACACCGCCACGCTGCTGGGCAACGGTAAGGTACTCGTCGCCGGCGGCGAAGGCACGGGTGCACTGAACTCGGCCGAACTATATGACCCAGCCACTGGGCTCTGGATGACTACCGCTGCGATGAGTGCTGCCCGCTCCGGCCATACGGCCACGCTGCTGCCCAATGGGCGCCTCCTGGTCGTCGGGGGACAGGGTGCATCCCCGGCCTTGGCCAGCGCCGAGCTCTACGATCCGGCCACTGGCCAATGGAGCGGTACCGGTTCGCTCGCAGGGGCGCGCAAGATGCACACAGCCACGCTGCTGCCCAATGGTCAGGTGCTGGTGGCGGGCGGATGGAACAGCAGTACGCTGCAGAGTGCCGAGCTGTACGACCCCGCAACCGGCCAGTGGCGCAACGTGTCCGCCATGGGCAACAAGCGTCAGGGCCACACAGCTTTGCTGCTTAGCAATGGCCGGGTGATGGTGACCGGCGGACTGAGTGGTACGTCGGCCCTCAAGAGCGTCGAGCTCTTTGACCCGGCAACCGGCAACTGGACGGCCGGCGCAGCAATGGGCACAGCGCGGGCGTTCCATGCAGCGGCCTTGCTGAGAGACGGCCGAGTGCTCATCTGCGGTGGCACGGACAACGTCAGCGCAGTGGCGCTGAACTCGTCTGAAATCTACAATCCGGCGACTGGCACCTGGACCAACGCAAAGAACATGTTGGCGGCGCGGCGTGACCACGTGGCTCAGCGCTTGCTGGACGGCCGCGTGCTGGTGGCCGGGGGTGAGGATAACAGCGTCAGGCCAATGATCTCCGCCGAGTACTACGATATGACCCAGGCGGATTGTTGGAAGTTGGCCGGCAACCTGCAAACCGCCCGCGCAGCACACGCGGCGGAACGGCTGGCAGACGGACGCGTACTCGTCGCCGGTGGCATGGGTGGTTCGGGGGCTGCATTGAGGAGTGCCGAGCTATTCAACCCAGTGACAGACACATGGATTGCGACCTCGCCTATGGCCACAGACCGCGCTAGCTGCACTGGCACCCTGCTACTCAACGGAGGTGTCCTGGTCGCGGGCGGAATGAACGCTTCTGGCGCCCACAAGAGCGCCGAAATCTATGATTCTGTTACGGGAAAATGGACGGCTACCGGCGCAATGGGCACGGCGCGCTACAACCATACGGCAACACGGCTGGCCGATGGCCGCGTTCTGGTGGTCGGAGGGAGTTACAATCTCCAGGCAAACGTTACTAACACTGCTGAAATCTTTGACCCGTCCACCGGCACCTGGACTGTTACTGGCTCACTGAAGGCGGGGCGCCACATACACGCTGCCGTTTTGCTGAATGATGGACGCGTACTCGTCTGTGGCGGCAGCGACAGCTCCAGCAACCCGATGGCCAGTGTTGAGGTCTTTGACCCCGCCACAGGCCAGTGGGCTGCATCCGCGGCCATGTCGACCGCTCGCGCTCGCCACAGCCTAACCGTCCTGCCCAACGGCAAGGTGCTTGCCGTGGGTGGCTTTAGCACCAGCCAGGCGGGCGCACTTACCAGCTCCGAGCTCTACGACCCGGCCACAGGCAACTGGACCGGCCTGGTGCGTACGTGCTATGGCCACGATAATCATTCTGCCACCCTTCTGCCCAACGGCCGCGTGCTCGTAGCGGGCGGCGGCGGCCGGTTGGGTGGCATTAGCGGGGTTGAGCTCTACCACCCCGAAATCAACACCTGGCGAGCGCTCGGCTCGATGCTCTATGCTCACTGGCTGCACACAGCAACGCTCCTGGTCGACGGTCGGGTGCTGGTAGCCGGTGGAGTTCGAGGCACCAACAGTGTCTACCCAACGTCAGAGTTGTATGTGCTGCACCAGGTGCGCATACCGCTAGTGTTGCGACCCTAGCGCCGAACAGATCTCTTACGAGTGCCAGTTGGCGCTTTTGACCGCGCCAGCGAACCCCGAACAGACCGCCTGGCAGCATCCATCGGCAGCGCGTCGTGCTGTTTGCGTCTCGGGGGTTGTTGACTAGAATGGAATCCGCTTTCTGGTCAACCCTGATGGTGCAACCCGGAGACTTGGTGGTAACGATCACGAATAGCCCGGCGCAGCTACGAACCGAGGCCGAACGCGTGCGGACACTCTACCTTCAGAGTCCGTCACACGCCCGTGCGGAACGCAGCGCCACGTTTCACGACGTTGCCAAGCGGACAATCGATATCCTGGGCGCTCTGCTGTTGCTTATCCTGCTGTCGCCCTTGCTCATCGCCATCGCGGCCATCATTCGGCTGACCTCCTCCGGTCCGGCCATTCTGATCCAGGAGCGTGTGGGCAAAGGCGGGCGTATCTTTCCCTTCTTCAAGTTTCGTTCGATGTACAACGACACAGACCGCTCCGCCGACATTCGCTTTGCCCGGGAGTATATCAACGGCAACCATACCGCTATCGCAGCGAGTGGCGGTGTGTTCAAGCCGGCCAACGACAAGCGCATCACCCCCATCGGCCGGATCATCCGCAAGGCCAGCATCGATGAGCTGCCGCAGTTGTTCAACGTGCTCCGTGGGGAGATGAGCCTGGTTGGCCCGCGGCCCTCCATGGCCTATGAGATCGATGTCTACAAGCCCTGGCACTTTCGCCGCCTCGAGGTCCTGCCCGGGATGACCGGGCTCGCCCAGGTTCGAGGGCGCAGCAGCCTGACCTTTCAACAGATCGTGTCCTACGACATCGAGTACATCGAGCGTCGGTCGCTGCTGCTGGACCTCCAGATTCTGCTCCAGACCCCAATGGTTGTCTTCTCGGGTCGCGGCGCCAGGTAGCAGCGGCGTCAAATCGCCTGTCCAATCCGCCAGCCAGGAAGAGTATTGCATGTCCCATCACTTCCCCCGTTCGCCCCTGAGAGGCACCACGCCACACCTGGCTCGCCTTGCGGCGCTGCTACTGGTTCTGGTGCTTGGTTGCTTCCCTGGTCTTTCCGTTCAGGCCGGGGCGCCGCTAGCGCCATTCGTCCTCGACCCGGCGCTGCCAACGGATGTCGTCGTGAACCCCGGCCAGGGTCTCGGACAGTGTCACTGGGTCGAAGTCAGCGTCCTGTCTCAGCCGGTGGCGAGCTGGGGCTATGACGCAACGGAAACGAATAGCTCGTGGGCAGTACTGGAACCACGGCCGGGCGAGTTCGACTGGTCACCGTTGGATGCCCAGGTTCACAAAGCAAGCGATCTGGAAAAACGCATCTGGCTCGAGCTGCTCACCACCGAAGGTCAGACGCCCTCCTGGGCCCGCGATGCGGGGGTAAGGCTCATCGGCTCACGGGGCGGGACTCCGGTGCCCTGGGACCCGGCGTATCAGGCGCTTTTGCGCCGCGCCGTGCACGCCATGGCTGCCCGCTACGACGACGACCCTACGGTAGACGCCGTGAACCTCATGGCCGGCGGATGCTACGGCGAGATGGCCATCTGTGCCCGGGAGACCGACACAGCGCTCTGGGAACAGGTCGGCTACACCGATGACCTGTTCATCAGCGCGGTGAAGCAGATCATCGACATCTACCTCGAAGACGAGTACACCTGGCCCGATGGCACTACGACCCACGGCTTTCGACACACGCCGGTGGTCCTCCAGCTCGGCGGCGGCCTGTACGGACACACTGCTGCCGTGATCCAGCCCGTGGTCGCCTACGCAATGGAGACCTACGGCATGAGGGTGTGGCTCAAGTACAACGGCCTCGGGGGCAGCTTTGACATGCAGTGGATCTTTGACAAATACAGTGATGTCACCCGGGTTGGCTACGAACCGGCCGGCACAACACCCGAATTCGACCAGAACCCCGAGCAGTACGTCATGGCCGCGTTGAAACAACACTCGAGCTTTCTTTGCCTGCAGAAGCGTTACTTTGCCCTGTCCGACCCTGGCTGGTCGAGGGCCAGAGACCTGGCGGCGCGCTATCTGGGTTCGCAGATTCTGCTGCAGGTCGAGGCGCCGCAGCGAGCTGCTGCTGGCGACAAGCTTGTCGTGAACATGCAATGGGTCAATCGGGGGACTGTGCCCCTGATGCGCCCCTTGCGGCAGGGCAGGGCCGACGTCCCGGCTTCGTACGATATCTGGCTGGGCCTGGTAGACCCGGCTTCAGGCACAGTCGTAGCAGCGAGTTCCTTCACGCCCGCTCCGCCGACAACTCGCTGGTATTCGGCACAAAAGATCGCTCTTGAAGGGCACCTGGCCATTCCATCCTCGCTCCAGTCAGGTACCTACGAGCTACGCGTCGGCTTGTTGAATCCGGACCTCCCCCGAGACAGTCCAGAACGCTACTTTCGCCTGGTCGACGGTGCCTCCAGCGACGAGGCGGGCCGCTATCAGGCTGGCTCGCTTCAGGTTACAGAGGCGGTCCCGGCGGTCTCGGCAACGCCTGCGGTCACACCGGTGCCTCCTTCGCCGCCGGTACCGCAGGAGAATGCCCTAGTCCGTCTTGTCCGGGCCCTGTTAGACTGGCTCAAGCACCTCTTCCGCTAACCCGCCGCACCGCTTTCGTGGCCTGGATCACTCCCGTTTCCAGAAGGCCATCACCCCGGCATAGAGCTGCGCAGCATGCGGCGGAGGTTCTGCCGACCCGCACTGTAGCCTCCCGCCCTGCGTCTCTTTGACCCCCTTCCGAGCGCGACCTATAATGGCACTCTGCTCGTCTCTGGAAGGGACATCTCGTAGACAATGCGCAAGATCTATCTCGATAACGCGGCTACCTCCTGGCCCAAACCCGGGCAGGTGACCGACGCGGTACTGCACTTTATGCGCGACGTTGGGGGAAGCGCCGGCCGCTCCGGCCACAGCCTGGCCGTCGAGGCGGGCCGCATCGTCTATGATACACGTGAAGCGCTGGCCACACTATTCAACGTCCCGGACCCGCTGTCCATTATCCTGACCAGCAACGCCACCGCAGCGATCAACCAGGCCTTGTTCGGACTGCTGCAGCCGGGAGACCACGTTGTAACCACCTCCATGGAGCACAACGCCGTAATGCGCCCACTGCGCTATCTGGAGTCGAAAGGCGTTCTGCTCACCGTCGTCCCCTGCTCACCTGACGGTCGCCTAGACGTCACCGACCTGGAAGCAGCGCTCCGGCCCGACACCAGACTGGTTGTGCTCAACCATGCCTCCAACGTCGTTGGCACAGTTCTGCCTGTCGCCGACGTAGGGCGGCTTACCGCCAGCAGAGGCATTCCCCTGCTGGTAGATGCTGCCCAGACCGCTGGTGCCAGGACGATTGACGTGCAGGAGATGCATATCGACCTGCTGGCTTTCACCGGACACAAAGCCCTGCTGGGCCCTCAGGGTACAGGCGGACTGGTCATTGGCAGTCGCATCGACCCCGCCGGGCTGGTGCCGCTGATTCGCGGCGGCACGGGCAGCCGTTCCGAGTTCGAGGAGCAGCCCGAGTTCCTTCCCGACCGCTACGAGTCCGGCACGGCCAATGGCCCCGGCATTGCCGGGCTGGGAGCTGGTGTCAAATACGTGCTTGAGCGCGGCATAGCGGACATTCGTGAACACGAGAGCAGGCTAACGGAGCAACTCATCCAGGGGCTGCAGGGCATTTCGGCTGTACGAGTCTACGGCTCGGGCGACGCATCGCAGCAGACGGCCACGGTGTCGTTCAACATCCATGGACTGGAATCGTCGGAGGTTGCCCAGAGGTTGGATGACGAGTTCGGGGTGCTCTGTCGCCCGGGGCTGCACTGCGCACCGTCGGCCCATCGTACTATCGGCACCTTCCCGCGGGGCACGGTTCGTTTCGGTCTGAGCGTGCTCAACACCGCCGAGGAGGTCGAGGCGGCCATCAGAGCCGTGAAGCACATCGCACGGGGCGCCCGCCAACAGGAGGGCCATTGAACGGTATCCGGGCCAGACTCAGGTCCGGCCGCCGCAAGGCCACCACGGGCGCAGCTTCGCCCCGAGTTGAGTACGCCGTGTTTCTGTTCGAATCCACGCAGGGCGCGATCAAGGCCGAGCGAGCGCTGTTGCGCGCCGGTTTGAGCATCAAGCTGATACCGACGCCTCGCCAGCTCAGCTCTGACTGCGGCACAGCCCTGCGCTGCGACTGGTCCGACGTGGATAGGGCAACGGAGGCCCTCCGGCTGGCCAGGGTGTCCTTTGCCAGCGTACACCAGATCAAGGATCAACTCTAGAAGGAGGATTACGGCATGGGCGACAAGTGCCAAGTCAAGCGCCTTACGGCCATGACCACCGCCGCTGGCTGAGCGGCCAAGCGCGGCCCAGCCGCACTGGCGCAGGTTCTGCGCCCATTGAACAACCTGTTTCCGCCAGCGGATTACCCCGACCTCCTGGTTGGTCTGGCTGTGAGCGATGACGCTGCCGTCTATCGCATCAACGATGACCTGGCCATCATCCAGACGGTGGACTTTTTCACGCCCATCGTTGACGACCCCTACACCTACGGAGCCATCGCCGCGGTCAACGCTATGAGCGACGTTTACGCCATGGGTGGTCAGGTGACTCTGGCTCTCAACATCGCCTGCTTTCCAGCGAACCTGCCGCCTGAGACCATCAGTGCCATTCTCAAGGGCGGTGCCGACAAGGTGCGCGAGGCGGGCGGTGTCGTCGCCGGCGGGCATACCGTGGACGACCCTGAACCCAAGTTCGGCATGGCCGTGATGGGCACGGTCAATCCCCGTCACGTTACTACCAAGGCCGGCGCTCGTCCGGGCGATGTGCTGCTGCTCACCAAACCGCTCGGAGTAGGCATCATCACTACCGCGGCCAAGCGCGATGCTGCCGACCCGGTGCACCTCGAGGCTGCCATCTCCTCCATGCTGCAGTCGAACCGCATTGGTGCAGAACTCGCTTCGCGCTTGGAGATCCACGCTATGACTGACATCACCGGTTTCGCCCTGCTGGGCCACTCTTGCGAGATGGCGGAACACAGCGGCGTACAACTGCGCTTTGACTCTGCTCGCCTGCCTTTCCTGCCTGGAGTCTACGACTATGCTCAGAGGCAGCTCTTCCCTGGCGGCACACAGCGCAATGCCGACTACTACAGTCCGGCGGTTCGCGTGTCGGCTGGCGTGTCGGAGGACCTGGTTCGGCTGATATACACGCCCGAGACCTCTGGAGGTCTGCTAATCGCACTGCCGGAGGCCGTGCTGCAAGAAGCACAACAGTTCCTCGAGCAGCGACATCAGCCCGTGTGGATTATCGGCCAAGTCCAGGAAGGCAGCGGAATTCTGATCCAATGACGCCGTGGCGCCGGGTAGGTTGACACCACCCCCCAGCGTCCTATAATGGGCCAGGTGTTGATGCGTGACCGCTCACAACCTGTTGCCCTCAGGCCACCAACTGACACGACCGGGAGGTCCAGCCATTTGACCCGCAACAGCCCCCGAGTGCATCCAGGTTCTAGCCCGAATGCAACACGGCACTCTCCTCGTAGCTCGTGGCTGTGGGTGCTGGTCCTGTCCACGCTGATCCTGCTGACCACGATTGTGGCCCTGATCTCCTGCACCAACCAGCCCACTCCCACGACCGAGCCAGCTCCTACCGCACCAGAACCGACCTCTCTCGCTACTGAGTATCCCGTGACATCGGCCGGCACACTCTCTCCAGCCAATCTTCCTCCGGTCATCTTTGTCATGCTCGACTGGATGAACGGCGACTGGGGCAACCCAGACTACTACTTCACCTACAAGAATCGCTATGGGCAATGGGAAACCTATACCGGCCATCCTGAGTACGGCGCACTAGGCGGATGGGCCGAGTTTCCCTGGTACAAAGTGAACCCGGCCAAGGGTGTCTACGACTGGACCGTGATCGACGACTACATTCTCACCGCCCAGCAGTACAGGGTCACCCTGCCTGATGGCAGCGTCATCGCCAAGCCAGTGGGTATCTCAGTCGTTACCTGGGAGATGCTGGAGACCGACACGCAGATCGGGGTCAATCGTACGCCTGGCTGGGTAGCCGAGCAAGGCGGAGGGCCCAGCGTTAGCTGCTACGACCCTGACGGTGCTACGGGAAGCTGCAAGCCATTCTGCACGCCCAACTTTGCCAACACCACCTGGCAGTACTGGTGGGATCAGTTCGTCCTGGCCATGGGCAGACATTATGACAACAACCCCGAGTTCTACAACCTGGCCTGGATCAACATGGCCACTGGCGCCGATGCCGAGACGAATGAACGCAAGAGTTTCCCCGGGTGCCCCTTCTTTGTCGAGAACAGCCAGACCTTTAACAACTGGGTGCTGCGGACGATGAGCACTCACAACCTGGCCTTTCCGAACACGCCCCAGTTCATCCAGTCGACCCTTCACCACATCCACGCCCACGCTGCTCACGCGGCTTCGATGACCTCCAAGATGACCGGTGTGAAGGTGAATGGCTGGGACTTTGACAATATCAATGACGAAATCCGACACGATGGCGTGGTCATCGGCGGAGTAACCGGCACGTCGAGCCTCTACTACGAGAAGATACCCACGGGATTCGAGCCAGCCGGCGCACCACGAGTGTCAGGCATCTACTGGATGTTTATGGAGGGCCTGTGTGTCCACCCCTACATCCTGGACATGCAACTGCCCAATATCGCGGACACGTACGCCGCCCAGGGTCTGACCGGGTTCCCAATTCTCAACTTTGCCCGCGAGCATCTGGGCAAACAGATTGAGAACACGCCCGATGTCTGGATCGTTCTGCGCGACACCAAGAAGACGGATAGCTGCTGGAAGGCCAGCGATGGCATCTACAAGTGCTACGGCCCGCACCACGGCGATTTCGAGTCGTGGCTCTACCGCCGCGACACTGCTCCGGGCAGCAAGAGCGTCGTTCTGTCTGGGACGGCCCTGACCGCGGAGCTGCCTACCGAAGCCCGGGGCCACATTTACAGTTACCACAGCACGCGCCGAACCGACCAGGCAACGAACAACCCTTACCTGTCCTTCGATGTAGAAGACCGCTATCCCTTTGCCGGACAAAGGCCCAAAGATGCCGGCGGCCCTGTGTCGTGGACCATCACCATGACCCTGCTGAACAAGGGGACGGACACCCTCTCGCTGGAGTACATGAACTATTACGGGCAGATGGTAGAACGCAGGATCACCAAGGGCCCAGCTCTGGGAACGGTCAACACCTGGGTCGACTATGTCTGGAAGCTCGATGATGCCTTCTTTGACAACGGTCTGCCTGGCGCGATGGACTTTCGCATCGACTGCAACAACGACGGCAATGAGTACGTCCACAGGCTGATTGTCAAGGGCACCGGCTTGCAGCTGCCTACTCCTAGCCCAACCAGGACGCGCCCGCCCACGGTGACCCGCACCAGAACGGCCACCCCCACCATCAGCAGCACGCCGACCAGGACACGCACGCCCACTATCAGTCCGACCGTTACGCGGACTCCTTTGCAGACCAACACGGCCACACCCACCAGGACATCGGTTGTCACGGCGGTGAGCACCGCTACCCCCACTGCGACCGGTACGACTCCTCCCACGAGCACGCCAACCAGCGCCGTTCCCAGCGTGACTCCATTCCCCATTAGCTGGAGCCAGGCAGTGCTGCAACAGGGCGTACTGGGTTACAGCGGAACCAGTGACACCTACATCGCCGAGAAAAACCCGTCGAGCAACTATGGCTATATGGCCAACCTCATGGCCAAAAACGACGGCAGCTATTCGGGACTGCTAAGATTCAACCTGCAGAGCATTCCATCGTCGGCTGTCGTCAATCAGGCCACGCTGCGCCTCTACACTTACAACCGTGACTATGGACTGCCCACGGAAATACAGATCTATGGCCTGCTTCGGCCATGGGTCGACACGCAAGCCAGTTGGCAGAGCGCATCGGGCGACTCGGTCTGGGGTCAACCAGGCGCGAGCAATCCGGGGGTGGACCGTAGTGAGGTCATGTACGCTGCCAGGACCGTGAGCACCCTTAGCACCTGGTATTCCTTCGACATCACCGCGCTGGTGGCACAGTGGGTGGCCAATCCTGGCTCGAACTATGGCCTGCTGCTGCGCGGCTCTGGCTCTGATTCCGTCAGCTACAGCTTTGCCAGCGCCAACTACCCATCGCTGTCGGTCAGGCCTCAGCTCCACATCGAGTACATGGTGCCCACGCCCGGGCCGACCAGCGTCCAACCGACAGCGACGAATACTCCCGCGGCAGTTGCCACGGCCACGCCGACCTGGACGCCAACCAGCACTCCCATTCCGACTCCCTCTGCCGTGCCGACCATGACACCTACTCCGCGACCGGTTAACGACTATATCACCGAGATGGAACAGCGACTGGCGGCAATTCAGCGCATTCTGGAAACCATTCTCTCCGTTTTCCAGCGCGCGGCCAGGAGCGCTCAACCTCCAGCAGAGTAATGTTATGTGCAGAGTCATTGTCATTGAGCCAGCGACGGGCACCGTGAAACAACGCAAGGAGAGAACGTGAACAAGCCGGCGTGGTTCCCGAAAGCGCTGCTGCAGAGCCTTCCTTTGGCAGCCGCGGTTCTGGCGGCGGTTCTGGGTGCCCGGCTGCTCGAGGCGAACGCGGATGAGCCTGCTCCACTCGTCTTTGTGCACGCGGCGCCCATTACCCAGGAAGGTGCAGCGAGAAACCTCAATAGCATGCGCCTCGTGCAGGCACCAATCATCGACGGCCACCTCGCGGAATGGCCCGGTATTCCCAGCATCGAGCTCAACCGCAACACCGCTTACTCCTTCCAGGGTCGCATCAGCAGCCTCGAGGACCTCAGCGCGGTTATTCGCTCCGGATGGGATGACAGCTATGTCTACTTTGCCATTGAAGTTACCGACGATGTCGTCATTGGCAACGATAGCACGGATGTCTGGCGCGACGACGGTGTCGAGCTCGGATTTGATGGCCTGCACGATCAATACGCCTGGGGCTGGGACGACCATCAGTACACCATCGTCGTGGACGGCCGGGTGACGGACCGCGGAACCCCGGCAACAGGGCTGCAGGTCGGCATCCAGCAGGTACCCGGGGGCTACAACATCGAAGTGGCTGTACCGGTGACTGCCCTTTCCCCCGGGGTCCCCGTCTCCGGCACGGTCATGGGCTTTACCGTCGGCCTGCATGACGACGACGACGGTGGCAACTGGGACGCCTACCTGATCTGGGAAGGAACGAACACCAGCAGCTCGCCAGAGCTCTTTGGGACGCTCACCTTCACAGAGCGCCCCGAGGATCACATCATCGCCCTCGAGGCAAGGCTCATCAAGCTCGAGCGCCGGCTCCAGGAGTTGCTGGCCATCTTGAAGCAGTACGAGCTGGTCGCTCCGCTCGAGTAGGTGCCGACGCCCCTCTAGCGTCCGGCAATCTCACCAGACACGGCACGCGCGCTAGCTCGGTCTGCCAATCCGCTTCAGACCCGCCACGCCGGCAAGGAGTCTCTTGATGCCCACCTTGCCCACAAAGACGACCGTTACCTCTTCGTCTCCACCACGCCGCTGAGAGCTAACCACCGTACCCTCTCCAAACTGCGGGTGGCGCACCCGGTCGCCAGGTTGGAAGGAACCGGCCGCTGATCCACCGGCGGCGGGGCGGGCAGCGCGGTTCTCCCCCTGGATCCTGGTCGGAGCACGAACCTCACGTCCTTTGACCAGGCGTGCCGGGATATCGCCCAAGAAGCGGGACGGCTCGCTGGGACCCTGGTTGCCAAAACGAGCACGACGGAAGGTGTGAATGAGGTACAGCCGCTGTTTGGCCCGCGTCATCCCAACATAGCACAGGCGGCGCTCCTCCTCCATCTCGTCGGGCTCTTCCAGCGAGCGATTGTGTGGCAGGATTCCCTCTTCCAGCCCGACCATGAACACCGTACTGTACTCGAGCCCCTTGGCCATGTGCAGGGTGAGCAGGGTAGGCGCGTCGCCCTCTTCGGTCAAATTGTCCACATCGGATACCAGAGCGACATCCTCCAGAAACGCGGTGAGCCCCTCGTCGGGAGGCTGGTCTTTGTACTTGCTGGCCACTGTGCGCAGCTCTTGCACGTTTTCCCAGCGCTCCTGGCCTTCGTCCGTCCCATCCAGGATCAGGTCCTTGTACCCCGACTCGTTCAGCAGCAGGTCGATGAGCTGAACCGGGTCGCTCTTCTCACGGGCCGTGAGCAGCTTGTCCAGCATGGCCAACAGCGAGAGAAGCGCCTTCGCCGCCCGCCCATCAACGGGAGGCGAGGGCTGTGGGTCGCCTCTGTCTTCCTCATCTTCCCCCTGTTTGGCTCCGGGGCGGGCCACCTGTGCTGCCTGGAGTAGCTGCATGGCAGCGTACAGGGGCAGACTGTGCTGGCTGGCAAATTGCTGCAGCGTTTCCTGGGTCCGCTGCCCGATCCCCCTGGGGGGTACGTTGAGAACGCGTTGCAGGCTCACATCATCGTGTGGGTTGTGCGCCAGCCGCATGTAGGCCAGCACGTCCTTGATCTCGCGTCGTTCGTAGAACCGGGTCGCTCCTACCAGCTTGTAGGGCAGTCCGTGGCGAACAAAGGCATCCTCAATCACGCGCGACTGGGCGTTGGTGCGGTACATCACCGCGCAGTCGCGGTAGCGACAGGTCTTGAGCCGCGCCAGGCTCTCGATTTCGCGGACCACATACTCCGCCTCTTCCTGCTCGTCATACGCTTCGTACACGGTCACCGGCATGCCAGAATCGTTCTGCGTCCACAGCCGTTTGTCGGTGCGCTGCCTGTTCAGCGCAATGACATGCCGTGCGGCATCCAGGATGTTCTGCGTCGAGCGATAGTTTTGCTCCAGCAGGATTACCTGCGCCGCGGGAAAATCCTGTCGAAAGCGCTGGATGTTGCGATAGTCTGCCCCACGCCAGCCATAGATGCTTTGATCCTCATCGCCAACGACGAACAGGTTCTTTCTGACCGCAGTGAGCTGCCGCACCAGCATGTACTGGGCGCTGTCTGTGTCCTGAAACTCATCTACCAGCACCTGTATGTACCGCTGCTGGTACTTGTGCAGGATTTGCTTGTGCTGTTCGAACATGCGCGTCGTCAACATCATCAGGTCATCAAAGTCCACGGCACTGTTCTGCTGCAGCAGTTTCTGGTAGCGCTCATAAACGCGAGACACGACTTCATCCCAGTAGGTGGGAGGGTTATACTCGCCTGGTGCCAGCAGCGACCTCTTGGCCCGCGAAATCGCTGCCTGAATGGCGGGAGGACGGTACATCTTTTCGTCCAGATTGAGCTCGCGCAGGGCACTCTTCAGGAGGGACAACTGATCGTCGCGGTCGTAGATGACGAAATCGGTGCGCATGCCGATGGCCTGAGCCTCACGGCGCAGAATCCGCGCGCAAATGGCATGGAACGTACCCACGGTCAGGCGGTCGAGGTTGGTCTGTCCGATCAGTTTGGCCAGGCGCTCGCGCATCTCCCGCGCCGCCTTGTTGGTGAATGTGACGGCCATCAGATTGTAGGGATCCATCTGGCATTGCTTGACCAGGTAGGCAATGCGGTGCGTGAGCACCCGCGTTTTGCCCGAGCCAGGGCCGGCCAGAACAAGAACCGGACCTTCAATGGCTTGTACGGCTTGAGCTTGCGATGGGTTGAGCTGGCTGAGCAGATCCACAGAGTCTCCTGCTGGGGCAGTGAATGTGCACCCGGCAACGCGCCTGGCCGAGCAGGGACTATTCTAACCGCCTTTCGAGGTTTCGCTAAATGATGGTTGCGCCCAAGACCCGGAGAGTGTGGAAAAAGAGGGAATTGGAGGAAGTGCTCTCCCTCTGAGGGGAGAATTCGGCCGCTTGTGGAACGGTGATGGCCCGTACGAGCTCACTGCAAAGGCTGCCAAAGGGCCAGGTACGGCCTGTTTCTTGCCAGCAGGTCGCTCTTAGCGTGCCTCCTCGCTCACCAGGCGTACCTCTCCCTCGGCTTAGGCCAGAGCTCTGGCCCGGCC